>CAMYCE010000047.1 GCA_947254205.1 uncultured Prevotellaceae bacterium | reverse complement strand
ATGAATCGGGTAAGGGCGTTATGTGTTTGTTTAAATTTCAAATGAAAGAGCCGTGGAAAAAAATGAAGGCTTTCCAACTTAATAAAGAGGTAGAAAGCCTTCATCTGTCGTTTCCTTTTGATTTTACATTCACATGCGACCTCGCAATTTAACGACGTAGGGAAATTTAGACTAAATGATTGTAAAATAATGCAATGCGTCAGTTGTGCATTGCACCATAAAAGAGTTCACACGCTTTTCAGGGGCAAATTTACAATAAAGAAATGCATTTATGCAAGTGAAAGAGCATTTTTTTTTCGTTTTTTTGTTGTTGAGGGCTTAAAAGATAGCTTTTTATGTTATATAACATGTTTTTGAGCCAATGCGCTCCCTTGAAAATCGTCAATAGCAATTGGGTAAAAAAAAATTGATTGTCTCACGACAACCAATCTTAATTAACCTTAAATCTAATACCATGAAAAACACAATGCAAATATAGCAATGTTTTGTTATGTAGCAATAGTTAAAGTATTGAAAATATGCACAATTAAGTATATTTAACCGACGTGTGCTTGATTGTTGCTCACCAATTGGTTAAAAAGAGAAATACAGGTGTCTTTTTTACCAAAAATGAGATTTACAGGCTGTGTTGCCAAGAGTCTTGCATCATGGCTTGCAGGGTGTAGATGCTTTCGCGCCCACAATTCATGAGCAAGTCTAAGATGCTCAAAGCTGGTTGAAAGCCATGTCGTGTGGCCCACAATTGATAGTAGGGCACATTGTGCATGTTGAGAGTGTCGGGTTTCTTGCCATCAATTTGTTTTCGCAAGTCGGTGCATTGTTCGGCAAGTTGAGCCGTGACAGGGCTGGTGGCAATGTTGATGGGCAAATCAAGAAAATCGATGATGAGATTTTGCAATTGTGTGTTGAATTGCAATAGCGATGTGCAAGGGCTATCGTAGAGGGCTTTGAGGTCGGGGGCGATGTAGTCGAAATAGGGTGTTTTGCCATAGGCTGCGCATAGTGCTCCCCAGTGCAGATGTCGCCAGTTGCCGTGTTCCGATATTTGCACCTCATGCATGGGCACGGGCATAGCATTGGTGGCCTTGCTGAGGGGCACGGTGAGTGTGACAATGCCGTTGGGACCCTGAATGTTGTAGCGATGATGACTGTGACGCAATGGCAAGGCACGCTCGTCACTATCGATATAGACTGTGCCTGCGTGCAACAGGGCGGCATAGTAGCGCACACTGCCTGCTGTGGTGCTCCCCACAATGATGGGTTGGTGACATGGCAAGTTGAGTGGCATTGTTACTTGTCGGGGTTGGCATCGATGAAGATGCGGTTCCAGCGTATGTTGCCGGGGAACGACTTGTCGGCATCAAACGAGATGATCACAAACATGGGTGTGCCAATAATGTGATCTTCGGGCACAAATCCCCAATAGCGCGAGTCGCTTGAATTGTCGCGGTTGTCGCCCATCATCCAGTAGTAATTCATCTTGAAGGTGTAGCTTGTGGCAGGGCGGTTGTTGATGTAGATTGTGCCATTTTTCACTTCAACCTTGTTGCCTTCATACACCCTGATGCAGCGGTCATAGTAGGGCAAATTGTGCACAGTGAGCTTGAGTGTGGTTCCTTTTTTAGGAATCCACAATGGGCCATAGTTGTTGTGGGTCCAAGTTTTGCGCACGCCCAAGGGATAGGTGTAGACATTGTCTTGGAGCGAGACTTCGTCGTCTTTGAGGAAGCGCACGTTTTTCACATAGGTTTGTGCCTTGAGCGTTTTAACCATGGCTTGGGTGAGGGGCAACACTTGTACAAAGGTGCCATAGGGGGTGGTTACGCCACCCATCGATTGCCCTTCCTTGCTCACGCCCATTTCTTCAAAGAGGGCTTCGCTGATAGGGGTGCCATCGGTTTCTACCACATAGTTGCGTTGCATGTTTTTGGGCTCTTGGAGAGCTTTGCCGTTGATATACACAATGCCATCAACCATCTTCAAGGTTTCGCCAGGCAAGCCAATGCATCGCTTCACATAGGCATCACGACGATCGACAGGTCGCCAAATGATGTCGCCAAATTGTGCTTTATCGCTCCACACGGCATCGCGACCGGCATCATAGCACAGGCGGTAGTAGTCGGGGTTGGAAATCTTGGTCGACACGGTGTCGCCGGCAGGGAAGTTAAACACCACAATATCGCCACGCTCTACATTGCGAAAGCCTTTGAGCCTGTGATACTCAACTTGTGGGTACTCAATATAGCTCTTGAAGCCACCGGGCAGGGTGTTTTGTGCCAAGGGAAAGTGAAGGGGAGTTTGAGGCACGCGTGGGCCATACACCATTTTGTTGACCCACAGGTAGTCGCCCGTGAGCAATGTTTTTTCAAGCGACGATGAGGGTATTTGATAGTTTTGTCCCACATATAGAAACAGGAAATAAACGAGCACCACGGCATACACGATGGCGTCGACATAGCTCATCACTGCCTTGAAAAGCTTGTTTTTGCTATACTTCCAACCGTCCCAAGGAATGAACTGTGTGAGGTAGATGTCGGCAAGCAGAAACCAAAACAGGGCTACCCACCAGCTACCCAGCCAGGCTACCCAAAAGAAGAAAATGTGGGATACTACAATAAAACGTATCCACCTGCTGTGTTTCACGCGTGCAAGTCGCTGTTTCAAGTTACCCGTTTGGCGACAATATTGCTCTTGCTCATTGCTTGCTTGATTTTGCGATGTTGTTGTTTTTTCTTCCATTGGTGTTCTATAAATTTGGGATTATAGTTGCGAAATTAGTTAAAAATCACGACATAGCGACCATGGCCTGCCGTAATTTTTCTTTGTTTGCTACTTTCATTTTTTTTTACGAAGGGGTGGTTTAGGAATTGATATTGGGGCTGTGCTTGCGATGTTGCCACAATTCCAGGCTGTTCACGATGTTTTGCCACAAGATGTAGCACCCTGGCCCCACACTGGCAACGGGGGTGAGATAGGCGCCAGCAACCCAAATGGCAAAGGCAGTGTTTTTTTGTCCCATGCCCTGCCCTGATTCGATTTTAGCATTAAATTTCAGCCCCACCCGTTGCCCAATTGCAAACATGGCAAAGCACACCCCAAGGGTGGCAAGGGCAATAGTGGAGAGCAAAGTGAGTGATGCCGAGGCGTGCATGAGGTTGCGAAATGTGATGCCCGACACAATGGATAGAGAGATGCCCCACAGGTAGAAAGCAAGGTCGGGTATTGAGGTGATGGCACGTTGCAACTTGGGAGCATAGTGGCGCACGGCAAATGCCAGCGCCATGGGTGCCACCAAAATCATGCACACACGCCTGAGAATCATGAAAAAAGAGGTGAGGAAATCGATTTGTATTCTTGTTTCAACAAGTGGAAACAAGAGCGAAATCATGAGTGCAGTGAGCAGGTTGGACACAAAGGAGTAGCTGGTCATGGCTTCAATGTCGCCATCGAGTTTGGCGGTGACCACCGGCGAGGCAGTGGCACATGGGGCTATCACGCAGGTGAGCACACACTCCATGATGATGCGTGTGCCACCAGCGAGGTGAAAACCCACGATGCTCCCCACTGCAGCAAGCACCAGCATGAGTTGTGTGAGGCTCACCCAAAGGTGCCAGCGGGTTAATCGCAGTTGTGTGAAATTGATGCGACAAAAGGTCACAAAGAGCACCGTGCACAGCAACCAAGGCAATATTGTGTCAAATAGCGATGCGGCAACGCTTGCCACTCCATCGAGAGCCTCGATTGAGGCAAAGACGAAATAAACTGCTATGCCTGTGCTTATCGCCACTGGCAGTGTCCAGTTTTTTAGGAAGTTGATTATTTTTTTCATTGCGTGGGTGCAAAGTTACAACAAAATTCTATTTCCATGCATCTCAATGAAAAAGCCATTGAGCTATTTAGGCTCAATGGCTTAGTTGTCTTGTGTATAAAAACGCAACTCTACTTGCCACGGCACATTGTGTGGCGACAAGAGGCGCTGTTTTTCTTATTTTTTCATCAATGTTTCGGTCATTTTGATTTCGTCCTTTTCTTTGAGCACGTTTTTCTTGTCCATCTTTTCAATTTGAATGTTCAAGTTGTCGGCATTGGAGTCGAAGATGATGGTTGTCTTGAATTCGGGCACAGCGTGGGCCTTGCCACCGCTCAATTTGTAGATGCCATTCTCGCTCACGATGGGAGTTTGGGTGTTGAAGTTGGCCACGATTGAGTCATACTCAGCACCAGCCAAGGCTTTCACGCGGGCAGTGAACACAGAGTCTTCAAAGAGTTTGGCATCGAGGGCAGTTTTGCCTTCGTTGCTCTTGATGATAGTAGCAAATGCGCTATCGGCAACTTCGGTAGCTTGTGCGCTTGTTGCTTCACTTGTCTCGGCACTTGATTGAGCTTCGCCGGCCTTGTTGCCGTTGCATGCCATGAAGCCCATTGAGAGCATTGCGATGGCGAGTAACACTAATTTTTTCATTGTAATGAGTGTGTTTATATAAAATATATAATAAAATTGTTGGAGGCAAAAGTAGTTATTTTTATATCACATGAGTGGGGTTATACTATTAAAAGATATTAAGAGCAGGAGCTAAATCTTTAAAAAACAGCAAAAGCTAAATTTTTTGAGTAATTTTGCGTGAAATGAAACTCAACAAGCTATCTATACAACACTACAAGAACATCGAAGATGCCCAATTGCAGTTCTCGCCCCGTGTCAATTGTCTCATTGGCGACAATGGCATGGGCAAAACCAATATTCTTGATGCTATCTACTACCTGAGTTTCTGCAAGAGCTACATGAATCTCTCAGATTCTATCGTGATGAACCACGATGCCCAATACATGATGCTGCAGGGCCACTACACGCGTCGCGATGTTGATGAAGACATCTCTATATCGATGCAACGCGGCAAGCGCAAGATTGCACGTCGTGGGGGCAAGGAATACAAGCGGTTGAGCAATCACATTGGCCTGTTGCCGCTGGTGATGATTTCGCCCATCGATGTTGACCTCATCAGGGGCAGTGGCGAAGTGCGCCGTCGCTTTATCGACCAAATCATCTCGCAAACCGATACCGGATATCTCGATGCGCTCATTCGCTACACCAAGGCTGTGGAGCAACGCAACTCCATGATTAAGCAACGCTTCACCGATGCCTTGCTCTATGAAACCGTTGAACAGCAGATGTGTGATTCGGGCACCTATATTCACGATATGCGCCACAGGTGGATTGAGCAGTTCTCCCCCATTTTCATGCGCTACTATGCCGCTATTGCCGGCGAGAAGGAGCCTGTGGAAATGCACTACAACAGCCATCTTGCCGGCGCTTCAATGAAATGTGTGCTCGATGAGTCGCGGTCGCGCGACATGATATTGGGTCACACCTCGCGAGGGGTGCACCGCGACGATATCGAGTTGATGCTTGGTGAGCACTCGATGCGCAAGACAGGGAGTCAAGGCCAGTGTAAAACCTACACGGTGGCTTTGCGGCTGGCACAATTTGAGTTTCTCAAAGAGGCCAACGCCACCACCCCCATTTTGCTGCTCGACGATATTTTCGACAAGCTCGATGCCAGCCGTGTCGAGAGCATCATGGAGGTGGTGAGTAACGACCGCTTTGGGCAGATATTCATCACCGACACCAATCGCGACCATCTCAACGAAATCATTGCACGATTAAAGGGCGACAATGCCATGTTCACAGTAAAAAATGGCACGGTCACGCCCATTGTTGCCACTGGAGGGCACAACGCATGAAACGGCATGGAGCCTTGAGTGTGGGCGAAATCATCGACAACTTGCTCAGGCAAGAGCGGCTCGACACCAAGCTCAACGAGCACAAGGCTTTGACTTTGTGGCCCCAAATCGTGGGCCCTGGCATTAATCGCTACACCACGGGGCGCACTGTGAAAAATGGCGTGCTGACCATCACCTTGTCGAGTGCCCCGTTGCGCAGCGAGTTGATGCTCTCTCGCAGCCTGCTCATCAAGCGACTCAACGAGGCAGTGGGAGGCGAAGTTATCAAGGAAATTATTTTCAGGTAGCAAGATGAGCACACCCACCCAATTTAAGATACAGAAATAACCCTATTTTTGAGAAAGGAAAAAAATAATGAATACTCAACCAGCACAGGCACCAAAAGTTCAACTGGTTTCAACACCATTTCGCTGCACAATGCCGGTGCAAATCAGATATACCGACATCGATATTCAAGGTCATGTCAACAACTCGATTTATCTTAACATCTTCGACATGGCCAAGCTCGACTATTTTGACCGGGTGAAAGGCGAGAATTTAGACTGGAAACACGTGAATATTGTGATTGCCAGCATGAAACTCGACTTCCTGTCGCCCACTCTCTTCAACGACCACGTGGAAGCGTGCACCCAGATGCTCAAAATAGGCAACAAGAGCTTCACGCTGCTGCATCAGCTGGTCGATGCCCGCAGTAAGGCGGTGAAGTGCCAGTGCACGACCACTATGGTCTACCTCGACGACACAACGTTGCAACCCAGCCCGGTGCCCCAATATTGGCGCGATGCCATAGCGCAATATGAGGGGCGACCCTTTTAGAGGCGGTGCTCAGGGGCTGAATTAATGTGCCCTATTTGTGTTTTTATTTCAATGCCAAATCGCTAACTTTGCAAAACATACAATTTATATATAATTAATCAAGATGGATGTCAAGCAGTCAATGAGAGAAATTCTTGAGGCCGAAAGTCTTGCTCTCAAGAATATACCCGTCACCGATGGATATGAACAAGCAATCAACCTCATTGTTGAAGCCCGTGGCAAGGGAGGCAAATTGGTGACCTCGGGCATGGGCAAGTGTGGGCAGATAGCCGAGAATATTGCCACAACATTTTGTTCGACAGGTGTGCCAGCCGTGTTTTTACACCCCAGCGAGGCTCAACATGGCGACTTGGGCATTTTGCAACCCAACGATGTGATGCTCCTGCTCTCAAATTCGGGCAAGACGAGCGAAATTGTGGCTCTCGTGTCGCTGGCTCAAAACCTCTATTCCCAACTACATTTTATTGTGATAACGGGCAAGGCGGATAGCCCGTTGGCTCGCTTGGCACATGTGTGCCTGCACACGGGTGGATCTCCCGAGGTGTGTCCGCTGGGGCTCACCCCCACCACATCAACCACCATGATGACCGTGATGGGCGATGTGCTGGTGATCAACACCATGCGTGCCACCGGTTTCACTCGTGAGCAATATGCCATGCGCCACCATGGCGGATACTTGGGCGAAAAAAGTCGCACACCGCTCAAGTAATGGTGCTCCAATAGTGACTCAATAAAAAAATAAATCACACTACAATCAAGTTTATGCGCAAAATTATAGCAATAGGGGAATCAATGCTCGACACGCTCTTCAGCAATGGAGCGCCAGTGAAGTCGCATGTAGCAGGTCGCATCGCCAATGCCAGTGCCTCGCTGGCTTCGGCAAGGTTGCCAGTGAGCATGGTGAGCGAGTGTGGTGCCGATAGTGTGGGCGACCTCATTATCGATTTCTTGACGGCTCGTCATGTTGATGTGAAGTCGGTCGACCGATTCACCGATGGCAGCACAGCCCTGTCTATGATTTTTGAGTGGGCAGGCGGTGGCAACACTATGGTGCGCTATGGTAGCTATCCTGCATTTCGCTTCGATGTGGTGTGGCCTCGCATCGATGCAGGCGACATCGTGGTGTTTGGCTCGCTTTATGCCATCGACCCACCCCAGCGCCAGCGTCTCTTTGAGCTGGTGAGCTATGCTCGCGAGCGAGGAGCGCTCATTGTTTATTTGCCCGGCTTTCAACACGGCATGAGCTATCGCCTCACCAAGGTGATGACTGCCATTCTCGAAAATCTCGAAATTTCCGATATTGTAGTGGCCCACGACAGCGACCTTGATGATATATTCCCCGGGGAGTCGCCCGAAGAGGCCTTCCA
Organism: uncultured Prevotellaceae bacterium; assembly: GCA_947254205.1. Classification (GTDB taxonomy): domain Bacteria; phylum Bacteroidota; class Bacteroidia; order Bacteroidales; family Muribaculaceae; genus Sodaliphilus. The sequence continues at coordinate 8,131 of CAMYCE010000047.1, read as the reverse complement.
CAACCACATTGAGTTTTATTGCTCCACCTATGTGCACCTGCATCGCGACATGAGCCTCACCCTATATTCGGGAAAGCGCCGTGAGCATTTTGCCTCGCCCGTGAGCTCGTGCCCGCAAGGCAACATGCTGGGCTGGCAATCGGGCATTGTGGGGGGCATTGTGTTTCAGCTCATGTGCATGGGCATTGGTTGTGGGCAATTGCCGGCTCTCGACCGCCACACTATGCAGGCGATGGTCGATTGTGCTTTTCACTGGGCCGATTGTTGTGCAAAGGCAAGCGATAATTGCTTGCCCCTCGATGTGGCTCACTGCGAGTATAGGCGATATTGTGAGAGTGAGTTGAATCGTGAAAACGATCATGATAATTCTAAAACCTCCAATTTAACTCCAACAGAGCGATGAAACAGTTGTTAATAGAAGTGTCGATGCCCATGCTTGCGAGCGACTTGCTCCCATGGAAAGAAGAAATTGAACGCACCGGTATCATTCCCTCGCTCGCCTCGCTTGGCGACATGGCTGTGCGTCACGACCTCTACTTGTGGATGATTGAATACTTGATGCTGCATGAACGCGCCGCCGAGGCTGCAAGTGCTATCGACAATATTGTGTTTGACGACAATGTGCGCCAGTTGCCCCCCTTGCATCATGCTTGGCTGTGGCTTGCCCGCATGTCGCTTTTTATCAATAGCGGCGACTACATCTTGGCTTTGGGGTCGGCCGAAAACGCGCTCAATGTGCTCATCTCCATCACCAACAAGCGACAAGAAGATTTTCTTGCCATTGTGGCATCGCTGCTTTATAACCTTGCCTATGTGCATCATGCCACCAAAGACAATGGCAGGGCTGTGAAAGAGCTCACACGAGCCCAAAAACTCTTTGAGCGATTGGTGAAACGCAACAACAACCGGTTCTCGGCCATGCTCATCTACTCGGTTGAGGCATCAACCACGATTTTCAAGTCGCGCGTGAAGCAGATGAATGTGCTTGCCCACTACCAATCCACTACCGAGCTCTATACCGCCATGCTTGATGAGGCTGGCGATGCCGAGAAATTGCGCACCGCCTTGAGCAATCTTGTCGACTCGCTGAAAAACGAGGGCGACCTCATGTTGCAAATGGGCAATGCGCGCAATGCCGTGAAATTCTACACCAAGGCTTTGCGCTATCAAAAGAAGCTCAACACTGGCTCGATGGGAAAGCGTGAGCTCAACCTCTCGATAAGCCTTGCCCGCGCCTTGTTGCGCCTTGTGAATCGTCGCGCCGCCGCCGAGCAACTGCTCTCGTCGCTCTTGCCACTGGCCGGCAGGCTGGGTGCCACGCGCGAAGTCACCGAGATTGAGCAACTCTTGAGCAATCGTAGCAAGAACTACAACATCATGACCATGCTCAAGGGCTTGTAGCCCCTCCCGTTAAGTGGATTTTTGGGGCCGGTAGAGACGATGCATGCATCGTCTGCATTTCACCTTACCTGTGTGTATTGACGTTTTTGTAGCTGTGAGGGAGATAATGCATGCATTGTCTATACAGTGCTTGTATTCAGGTAAAAAAGAGTGAAGCCACCTTGTCTCTCGACAGGGCGACTTCAGGAGCTGTGATAAAAAACTATTATTTAACTTGCTTATTCTTAAAAAAAATAATTCGTGCTTGTATAGAGTTTGAGCATTATTGGATCACACATTAATTTCGTTTAGTTCAACCAACTTGTTCACAATAGCATAGATGGTGAGCCCCACCGATGAGTGAATTTCGAGTTTTTGTGCAATGTTGCGGCGGTGGGTGATCACAGTGTGCACCGAGAGGCACAATTGATCGGCAATTTCTTTGTTGGTCATGCCTTTCACCACACACACCACAATTTCGCGTTCGCGTTGACTCAAGTTTTCGGGGCTTGCACCCTCGCTTGGTGTGGGCGTGTTGAGCACTTCGCGTATTTTTTTTGCAATCTCCTCGGTTGTGTCATAAATCGACAAGTGGCTGTCGTAGTTGCTGAGCAAGTTCTTGTCGAGCATCGTGTTGACTAGGGCAATAAACTTGGGTTCGCAATTCTTGCCACAGGCAAATCCTTTCACGTCAAACACACCATCAAACAAGGGGTTCACTATCACAATATCGGGGTGTTGCATGTGAATGTAGTTGCGCAATGAGTCTTGTGTCTTCACGTCGAAGGTGACAGTTGACAGCCCCGGCAAGTGGCGCAACACGGCAACAAGACCGCTGCGCACGATTGCCGAATTGTCGGCTATGACAATTCTCACATAACACGACTCATTGCTTCCCGTCATGACTTGAGACTCCTTTCGCGATTCATCACTGCCGGCACAAAGAGGCAATCCTCGACTTTGCGATGCGAGGCAAGGTCTTGCTCGCAGTTGAAGATGTCAAAGAGTACATCGTTGAGCAAGTTGTTGTCGCCACGTTCGGGATAATACTTGATGATGATGTTTTTGAGCTCGCGCAAGCGTTCTTCTATCATTGAGTGGTAGCAGGCAAACTTGGTGATGTTGTACTTGCTGTTGCTCTCGCCCTGCAGGAGTTTCTCGACATAGCTAAACACCATGGTGTTTTCATAGGTCATGTGGGATTCCACCTCTTTCACCAGTTCGTCAAAAAAATTGAGAATGAGGCGGGCCACCTTGTCGGAGCCCGAGCAGTCGATAGCCTCAATGATCTTGCTCCTGATGCGAGGCAAGTTGAAGTCGAGAAAAAAATCGTGGGCGTTTTTGAGATATTGCATGAGCGACACCAGCGACAGGGGGGGCAACTCACTGTCGGTGTAGTAGCTCGACTGATCGCTGCTGATGAAATTGGCCACAGCCAAAAAAGTGGGCCAGTCTACGCCTTGAGCCTCACACACCTCTTTCACGTTTTTCTCGCCAAAACCGAGCGACAAGCCAAAACGACTCATCACCATGAGCAACATGAAGTTGTCGGCAATGAGATCGCTCAAGCGATCGGTGGCTTTATATTTATAGTCGATGGGCATGTTTTTCTTTTTTCCTTTAGTTTTTAACCAGAGAGAGAGGGGGGTGTTACCTTATTTTGATGTTGCAAAATAACGCTATCTTCTCTTGTCGTGCAATCGCCTATTTTGGGTATTTTGCCCTATTGCCTATCCCCATAAAAGAGTAGATTACGCCCCCGCACGTTTAAAAAGTGAAAAGAGTTGCCTCTGCTCGATTAATGTCATGATACTCTTGCAAGATGCCAAGAGCCTGAAATCGCTTGATCCGCGGGCATCTATATCGTGAATGGCAAAAAAGCCATCGTTCGATAACGACCAATAAATATTATACCATCTAATTCAAAAGGCCGCCCTGCTGTTGTTGCAAGGCGGCCTTTTTTGAGTATACCCCCCCCCATCGGTCATTAGGTTTCTTTTTGACCTAATGACCGATTAAGGGTGAATGAGATGTTGGGTGGTTAGCCTAATTTTTCTTTGATGGCTTGGCTTTGAGTTTCATAGCCTGGCTTGCCCAGCAGGGCAAACATGTTGCTCTTGTAGGCCTCTACGCCGGGCTGGTTGAAGGGATTCACACCCAGCATGTAGCCACTCACTCCACAGGCTTTTTCAAAGAAATAGATGAGTTGCCCCACATATCGCTCTTTGAGTGCCGGAATGGTGATGTGCAGGTTGGGCACTCCCCCATCGACGTGGGCGAGCCGTGTGCCCAATTCGGCCATTTTGTTCACCTCGTCGATGCGCTTGCCAGCAATGTAGTTGAGTCCGTCGAGGTTGTCGCTACTGGTGGGAATAATGAGCTGATGCTCTTGCCGGCTCACGCTGAGCACGGTTTCAAAAATCGCGCGTTCGCCCTCTTGAATCCATTGCCCCATCGAGTGCAAGTCGGCAGTAAAGTCGACCGAGGCGGGGAACAGGCCTTTATGCTCCTTGCCCTCGCTCTCGCCATATAGCTGTTTCCACCACTCGGCAAGATAGTGCAACTTGGGGTTGAAGTTGGCGAGAAGTTCTATTTTTTTGCCTGCTTGATACAAGGCATTGCGTGTGGTGGCATAGGCGAGCACTTGGCTGTTGTCGCCTTTTTCTATTTCTATTGCCCCCTCAACAAGGGCTTGAATGTCGAAGCCTGCCACTGCAATGGGTAGCAGCCCCACAGGGGTGAGCACCGAGAATCGGCCGCCCACGTTGTCGGCAATGGTATAGGTTTTGTAGCCCTCTTGGGTGGCAAGACTGCGCAATGCACCCTTGTGGGCATCGGTGATGGCTATGATGCGCTTGGCGGCTTCGGGCTTGCTCACTTGCTCTTCAAGCATGCCCTTGAGCAGCCTGAAGGCAATGGCTGGCTCGGTGGTGGTGCCCGATTTAGAAATCACGATAATGCCAAAGTTTTTGCCGGTGAGCAATTGCATGAGGTCGTATAGATAGTCTTCGCCAATGTTGTTGCCTGCAAAGAGCACTTGGGTGGTGGCAGGCTTGTAGGGGGCAAAATTGTCGTTTAGAGCCTCTATCACGGCTTTTGCGCCCAAGTAGCTACCTCCAATGCCAATCACTACCACAAAGTCGCAACAGTGGCGCATGGCTTGTGCTGTGGCGTTGATGTCGGCAAGTTGTGCCGAGGTGATGCTTGAGGGCAGATGTAGCCAGCCCAAAAAGTCGTTTCCTGCGCCATTGCCTTGTTCGAGAGTTTCGAGGGCCAGCTGTGCTTGTGCTTGCAGTGCCTTGATGTGCGACTCATTGATGCAGTCGCCCATTGTCGCTTGGTTGCTTACTTGAATGTGTGTAGTCATTGTTGCTATTATGTTGAGTGTATCTTGGTTAAATGCTCTTGGTGAAGGCGCGACGACGCTTGTGTTGCTCTTTCTCAAAATAGTCCCATTGCTGTTGCACGCTCTTGTTGTCTTCGAGCTCCACATTGGTCTCGGCATAGTGGTAGCCATGCTTGTTGAACACGGGAATGAGGTCGGTGAACAGCAGTGAGTTTACCCCCATTTTTTGCAGTTGAGGCTTCACTGCCACCAGCATGAGGTCAACGATATTGGTGTTGCCCTTGATGGCTCGCAACAAGTGATACCAGCCCAGTGGCAGCATGCGTCCACGACCCTTGATGAGGGCTGTGGAGAGCGATGGAATAGCAATGCCCACACCCACGAGGCTCTCGTCGTCGTCGTCGGTGACAATGAGCGAGATGTGGTCGAGTGGCAAAAAAGGCAGGTAGATGTCGATGTAGTGCTGAATTTGCTCTTGAGTGAGTGGCGAGTAGCCAAAGAGGCTGTCATAGGCCTCGTTGATGAGGTTGAAAATAGCGTCGCCATATCGCTTAACCAGCAGTTTGCGATTGTTGATGTGAATGTTGTGAACGTGACAACGAGTTTTTACAATCTCGCTGATGCGCAGCATTTTATCGGGTATGACGTTGGGTATTGTGATTTTATATTCCACCCAATCGGTGTCTTTTGCTAAGCCAAGGCGTTGAAACTGTGTGCTGTAGTAGGGGTGGTTGTAGATGGTGGCTTGGGTGCTCAATTGGTCAAAGCCCTCGATGAGACACCCTTCGGGGTCCATGTCGGTGAACCCCAATGGCCCTGTGAGCGAGGTCATACCTCGCTCCTTAGCCCAACTTGTCACAGCCTCAAAAAGCGCGTCAACCACCTCGTTGTCGTCGATAAAATCGACGAAGCCAAAGCGGCCTTCTTGCTTGCCCTCGCGCTCATTCACCACTTTGTTGATGATGCCAGCAATGCGCCCCACGGGTTTACCGTCGCGATAGGCTATGAAATAGGTGGCTTCGCAAAACTTGAAAGCAGGGTTTTTGCCAGGCAACAAGGTGTTCACCTCGTCGGTCACGAGGGAAGGCACATAATAGGGATTGCCTTTGTAGATATAGTCGATGGGAAATTTTGCAAACTTGAGTAAGTTGCTCTTGGTGGGCTTGATTTGTTGAATTTCTAAAGCCATTGTATTTTATCTTTTCTTTAAAAAATTTGGACTGCAAATATACTAATAATTTGCCTATTGTGGAATAGTGCTCTTGTGGCTAAGGCTGGTTGAGCCACCACAATAGCCCCAATAGCAGGGTGATGAGGGTGATGAGGGTGATGTAGATGGGGTTGCTCATGCTGCGCTGCAGTTGCAAGTGCAGCTCGTTGAGGCTTTCGATTTGACCACCGCTGCATTGCCGGGCAATGGCTACAAGGCGGCGTGGCTTGTGGGGTGATGCTTCGATGGTGGCAAGCAGAACCTTGCCATAGCGTGCAATGGCTGTGGCTTCATTGATAAACTCGTGGGTTGAAGGCTTGAAATCAATGTGCTTGAATTGCGGGTCAAATTCAAAGGCATATTCATCAAAGTCCCCTACCCTGCCCTCTTCTTGAAAAGCAAGCGCAATGGCCTCGACTGCTTGTTGTTGCATGAGTACCATCACGCTTGGTGTGATGTGGTGTTGTTGAATGAGGGTAGCAAGTGTTACACCCATGGCTTGAGTCCACGTGGTTAGTTCACCTTTTTGGCCGAGTGGGTGTTGAGGTTATATTGCACCTTGCCTGTGGTGGTGCGCACATTGATGATACCCTTCTCCGAGTCTTCAAATCCTATGTCGGTAGCATTGGAGCCACCATAGGTGACCTCAAAGTTGGAGTTGGAAGCCTTGTTGAAGGCATACACCTTGCCATCTTTGCACAAAAACACGGTGTAGCCGGGGCCATTGATTTTTTTTGTGAAGTCTTCGGCGCGGAACAAGGGTTTGCTCTTGTCATATTGCTTCACATTCATGGTCACCTCTTCGCCATTTTCGAGATTTTCAACTTGCTCCACATTGTGTTCGCGCGCATAGGCAATAGAGTCGGCACGCAATTTTTCGGCTTCTTCACGCGCTTTTTCGGCACGTTCGGCATCAATTTCCTCTTGCGATGGAATGTGCAAGTAGCCAATGCTTTGGGCATGCTCGCGCAAGCGTGCTCCCAATATTCCACTTCCGCCATTGCTGTTTCGTCCTATCACTTGGGGCTGGCCGTCGGCAGTGCGCACCAGTTCGCCCTCATAGTCGAGTTGGGCGGCAATGCGTGCATCGTCGATGTCAAAGAGAATTGCACTCACCATGCCGTTGGGGTCTTCGTTGTTGCGTGGCAGGTTGGCATAGGCAAAGTAGAAATAGTGCTTGCCGCCAATGTTGTCGATCATGGGAATTTCGTCGCTCCTCAACTCGGCACGGTCAAACACCAGGTTGCGCCCGTTGATATATTTGGTGAGGTTGAGCTTAATGTTCCATTCACTGCCATTTTGGGTGAGTGTGTAAACCTTGTAGAAGGAGTGCAAGTCGTCGCACAAGTAGGTGACCCCCATGATTTTATCGCCTGGATTTCCTTTCTCGTCGATGGTGCGCATGGCACAGGCAATGCGGTCGCCATCGCCTTTCAGGTTGTTGGCTTCAAGGGTTCGGTTAAAGATGTCGACCGAGTTTCCGTCGTCGGCAGTAGTGGAGGCAATGCTCATCTCTTCGGGAGTGCGCTTGTCGCCACTATAATAGCACTGTCGCACAATCACGAGCCCCACAAAAAGAATGATTGCAATGGCAATAATGGAGTTGCGCACCTTGTGTTCGCCTTGGCTGGTAGCAGGGGTGTCGCTGGTGGTGGGAGTTTCGGTTGTGTTGGGATTCCATGCATCGGTAGCCGGTGCGGTGGTAGGTGTTTTTTTCACCATTTCGCGACACACAGGACAAAATATTGAATCACCGGGAATCATGTTGTGGCACGATGGACATTCTTTCTCGTTCACGAGCGAAGCACCACAATTATTGCAAAATCTTGACCCCACGGGCACATTGTGGCCACAATTAGGGCATTTATTCTCCGACATCATGTAGTTTTCCTTCTAAATAATAACCTAAAATTATGCAAAGATAATTCTTTTTTCGATTTTTAGCCCCTCCTCCCCCCATAATTTCAACCCTCCCCCTCACCACCCCTCACGCAGCCAAACATGGGAATTAGGATTAATCGTTTAAATGTATTTTCCAATAGCCTTGTTTTCTCCCTCCTATGCGTGATATAATGCCCTTGTCTTGAAGTTTCTTAAGTTGATATTCTTTTTTTTGTGTTGGTGTAGCACTTTTGGGTTGGCTAAGTTCAATTAAGAAATGCAACTTTTGGCAATAAACAAAAGGAGCGAAAAAG
>CAMYCE010000046.1 GCA_947254205.1 uncultured Prevotellaceae bacterium | reverse complement strand
GTCGAGGGGTCATCACCGTTACCCCCCATTGTTTCATCAATAGAGGCAAAAATAGGGTGAGAATACACTCTGTTGTGAAAAGCAAGATTTAGCTTGGTATCGGCAATTTTGTACTTGTCTCCCTCGGGCAAATCGTCTGTTTGTGTCACTTTAATTTGCAATATGCCACTGCTCAAAATTTTCGTTTCCTCTTTGATGTAGGGTTTGAGGTCGCCCCAAGCAATCTTGGGATTGTCAAAAGTGAGGCTATCGGGCTCGGTTGTAATTACACCATCAGAAAGTGAGTTAAATGCTGAAATCAATTTGCCATTGAAAGTGGCTTTGATAGTGATGAGTGCACTTGACCCATCACCAGTGAGGCGCACATTTGTACCCGTAACGACAATGGTGGGGTCTATATCGCTTGGCTCCAACTCCTCTAAAGCAGTCGCAACCGCTTTGTTGGAAATTGCGTTTTTTGAGGTTTTGCTTAACGACTGGTCAACAGTTGGCATGTCTCGTTTCAGTCTAAGCACATCATTTTCCACATTCTCAATTTTCGTTTCAAGATTGGAAATGTCGGGGATGTCGGGGATATACACATTCCCCTCTCCACTTGTGCCACCGGTTGCTACCCACTTGCCGTCTTCTCCCCTGTAAAGATTGGCAGGCAAGGAGTTCCCCACTCTCGCCAACCAGCCGTTTTGAGGTTTCGGGTACTCCGCATTGAGGGCGTCTTCACTCTTGAACAGCCCCTTGTCACACCCTTTGATATTGGGCGCATCAACCCAACCTTTCACTTTAAGGTTGCCATCAACATTGCTGTTTCCTCTTGCTGTAATATCACCGCCTGCAGTGATGTTTCTGCCTTGTGTGAGGTCGCCCTCTTGATACACATTGTTTATCATTGTTCACGTTCCTTTCTTTGTTCCATGAGTCCCTTTGCAATCTCCAACAGCCCTTGCCCTGCGTTATCACCTCCAAGAGCCTGTGCAGTCAATGCGCCTGCATAATACACAACCGCTCGGTAGCAACGCTCGCAAATCTCCACACCTCCGTTTTCGTCGATGCGTGGGAGTGGCACGTAAACAGCCTGCCCAACCTTGGCTTCTTCACTCTTACAGCTCCAAAACTCCAAGACTTTGCCTTGTGGTCTGCTCACGATAGCGCACACCGGTTTCTGCACCGTTCCACGAATGCCTGCAAACCTACTGCTCTGCTGTTCGTATTCAGGGGCTGTTTCGCTGATAGCGGAATATAGACTGCGTTCCCAGTCACTCATTTTGAAAACAATAAGGCGCATGAAGTCATCGGGCAGTATTGTCCACCCATGCTTCATGTCGCCCCAATACACGGCATCTCCAAAGTTGTGCCCACTGTCGAGCATGTGTGTTGGCACTTGCATCTCCACGAGTTTCACGGCATCGATTATCTTACTCTCTATGAGTTCGTCAAGAGAGAGTGTGTCGATGTCGTCTGTGGCAATAAGTTGCCTGCTCACTACGTTTTGGTCAAGTGCTACACGCACATCACGCAATATGTTTTCAATTTGGAATATCATGCCTTGAACTCTATCTGTTTTGCGAATGGATTATAAACCTATGAATACAATGCCGTTTTCTGATGCTACCTCTTGAATAGCCTTGATGCTTCGCATCTTGGTTCTACTCACGCCAAAGTGCTCACTTAAATAGTCCTTGGCATCGTCGGCACAAGTAACGGTGATTTCTTGGAGCGTCCCTTGGGTATCTTTATCACCATCTTTGTCATCATCGCTTGCAGGTGTCTCTTTCTCCTTTTCGCCTTGAACTTCTTCCGAAATTTCCTCGTCGAGAAAAAATAACTTGCCAAATCGATTGTGATTTTCAAGCGCTTCCTGAACTTGAGAATCGGCAGTATAGAATACGCTACCGCCACCTGTTATTGGCTCAAAGGTAACGTGCAGAGCACCACCGCCATTAAGGGCTACATTGATGCACACATGCGAGTATGCCATATATCTTTTAATCATGATTGTTGCTGTTTTTAATTAAAAAGGGGCGGGCAGAAACGCCTACCCCTTTCATGGATTTATATATTAGAAAAAGACTGTTTTAATGTTTACGCTTTGGCAAGGTGCATTCGTGCGTGCGCCATAGCGTTGCGCAAATACAGGCAACTCACCTCCTGAATAACCACTGCATCGGTATTGCGCACTCCTGCCTTTTTCAAGTCGAGGATATTGCGTGTCCAACTCACATGGGTCTTCTTGGAAAGATATTCAGGGTCGAGAGCAAAGGCGCAATCGCTCTTGCCGTTTTTGTCGAGCAACTCATGATGAATGGTAAGAATTTCGCCAAAGTCGGTGTCCCAGCTCTTGAACTTCAAGTTCCATGCTTCAACGCTGTCTTTCAAGCGAAACTTGTCGCTCTTGATTTTCGACAATGCACTGAGCATGTCAGAGCCACAGAACATGATTTTTTGCTTGCCACCGCAATTAGTGCCCACAAAGAGGTCCTTGGCAATGTCCACAAGGTCGTCGTCGGTGACTACTGTGCACTTCTTGCCTGCGTCCCATTTGCCCACCTCAATGTCTTTGCCTGCCATGTTCCAAATGCCACCTGTGAACCAAGTGGCCATACCTTTCTTGGTCACGTGGTGGATTACATTCTTAACACCAAAGAGGAAAGTGTTCTCCTGTGCTATGCGCATGTCATAAATTCCGTCCTCCTCAAGGTCAGAGAAGTTCCAGTCTACCTCCTTAGATGCAATCTTGTCAAAAGTGGATTGCTCAATTTGAATCATGAAGTTTTGGCAATACTGAATGTCGGCAGTAGGAATGTTGTTGAAACGGCCGGTTTGCACATCAAGTTCGCCACATGCCTTGCCCATGCGCACAAGGGTAGTGCCTTGGGGAATTTCGGGCACCCAAATGGGTTGGTTATGGCTGTCCTTTAAACCATTCACCGCATATACCGTGGGCATCGAAGTGCTGTCACTCATGCCACACACACACAACACGAGGTCGGGGGCACTGTCATTGTCGGGATAGGCTACGCCCTTATTGTCAAATTTGCCTTTCACGCCAACCACTCGGATAGTATCATCGAGTGTAAACATGTTGGGGTCATCTACTTCAAGGGTCACGCTGGCACCCGAAGATTGAGCTGTCACCTGCTTCTTGGTCTTACACGAAATGGGACGTGTGCCCACGCTGTAATACTTCACCTCAAAACTGTCTGACTTTTGCGCCTTGGCGTATCGGCTGATTTGGTCGATAGGAGTAGACATGGGGCGGATTTTCACAATGCGAGAATCGATGTCCTTGGTGTACATCTCTTGGTCGCCATCGGCACGGCCTTGCGTTTCGGTGGCAATGCCGTTGGGGTCGTCATTACCTGCTCCTGCATTGGTCACGCCGGCATCACGCATAGGGGTAGCTCCGGCAAGGAATACGCCACTTGATGCGCCAACCACCACAGCAAGCAAGGTTAATGCCATGTTGGCCATAAACATGGCCACAGTTTTCAACTTGTTCATCTGTTTGTAATTTTTGTTGTTATTGTTATTTTAATGTGCCGCAAAACCCATAAGTCTTCAGCTTGTGGGATGTAAGGCACTATCCTTGTTGTTTAATATATTCTCTTACTGTGTTTGGGTTGGCTTCCCCTATTGAACAGACGAAATAGCCGTCCGACCACAAGGTGCGCTCTTTCCAAAAATAATTTCTCAACATACTTTTGTGTAAGTTCCATGCGAACACTGTACTTTCCTGCTTCAACTTTCTAACGATTGACGTAACCGACAATTTTGGTGGATAACTCACAAGTAAGTGTATATGGTCTTTGTCAGTTTCCATAATGTCTATACCAAAGTTAGAGTTGTTGGCAATGGATTGAAGCACAGCCTTGATGTCGCTGTTAAATTTTCCTTCAAGTATCTTTCTTCTGTATTTAATGCAGAAAATAAGGTGGCACTTTAAGTAATACTTGTGCCTATTCTTGTGTGTATAACTATCTTTCATGCCATAAATATACAATACAGTTTTGTGTTTTACAATATTATTATTATCTTTGTAAGCAAGATGAGAAAGATTAATAGAACATATAAGTTCCGACTGTACCCGAATAAGGAGCAAGCCGAGTTGCTGGCAAGGCACTTCGGTTGTTCTCGCTTTGTGTACAACTACTTTCTCAATCAGCGCAAAGAACAGTATAGGCTCACTGGTAAGAGTGATAATTATTATGCACAGGCAAAGTTTCTTACTGGAATGAAGAAGCAGGAAGCAACCGCATGGCTCAAGGAAGTAAACTCCCAGACCTTGCAGTTTTCTATTCGCTCCCTTGAAGTTGCCTATACTAATTTCTTTCAGAAACGTGCGAAATTCCCCAACTTCAAATCTAAACATTCCAAGAATAGTTTCACCGTGCCACAATTCGCATCTATCGCAGGAAACAGGATTTTCATACCCAAGTTCAAAGAGGGTATCAAGTGCTGTGTACATCGTGAGATAGTCGGGAAAATAGGCAAGGTAACTATTTCCAAGACAGTAAGCGGCAAGTATTTCGTTTCCGTATTCACGGAAGAGGAATACATTACACCGATTGAAAAATCGGGCAAGTCCGTAGGTATTGATTTGGGATTGAAGAACTTGCTTATCACTTCTGAAGGAGAAACATTCAAGAATAACCGATACACAAAGAAATACGAGCGCAGACTTGCTAAGGCGCAGCAGCATCTTTCTCGCAAGAAGAAAGGCAGCAGAGGGTTTGAAAACCAAAAACTCAAAGTAGCCAGACTTCACGAAAAAATTAGCAACAGCCGTGCCGACTACTTGCACAAGTGTTCCGTTTCCCTTGTACGGAGATATGATACCATCTGCATTGAGGACTTGAACGTTAAAGGAATGGAAAGAAACCATCGCCTTGCTAAGTCTGTCGCCGATGCAAGTTGGGGTTCTTTCGTTTCCATGCTCACCTACAAGGCAGAATGGAACGGCAAGAAGGTTGTGAAGATAGACCGTTTCTTCCCCTCCTCGCAGACTTGTAATGTCTGTGGGTACATCAACAAACAGACAAAGGACTTGTCTGTCCGTGAGTGGGAATGTCCTGTTTGTCATACTCATCATAACCGTGATGTAAATGCTGCTATCAATATTCTTCGTTTCGGATTAAATCATACATCGGCAGGAACTGTCGATTACACGGGTGGAGAGGAAGTAAGAGCTGACCTATTGGAAAGCCGTTCCTCGGTGAAACCCGAAGCACACAAGTCTTTAGCTTGTGTGTAGTTCACTGTGGATTACTAAACTCTATCGCCTTGATGGAATGCGTTTCATGCCACCTCGAGCAAAAATATTGTCGTTGTCGTCGCCATATTTGTCAAGCGCACCTAAATTGCGCTGTGGCTTGGGCAAGGCCTTATTGTTTCCTCCATCGAGCCGTGGCACTCCATCGCCTTTCTTGCGAAGTTCGAGGTTCTCTTTAATCTTGGTATTCTTGCCTCGTACCTCTCCCTCCTCATCGGCCATCTCTACATCAATGTCGTAATTGAGAGCTTTGCGGGCCATGTCGATGCTGTCTTCCGTGAACTTGCCCATGATTCCGTCGGTAACGATGCCCATAAGCAACTCCATGACCGAATCAAGCTGGTCATCTGAAAGTCCATTTTCGGACTGGTATTGCTCCATGACCCGAAGACTTTCCTTAAGGTTCTGCTGGTATTGCTTCTCCAGTTCTTTTTCCTTGGAAACTCGCTCCGCATATTCCTTGTTGGCTTCGGCAATCTTGTCGAGCTTTTCAGGGTCTTCAAGTGCGTCTTTGATGTCGTCACCGAATTGCCGTACAAGTTCAATGGCAGGGTCACTGCCGTTGCGCCAGTTGGCGAGGAAAGTGGCACTTCTGCCATCGGTTGCAAACATGTCGGCAAACGTTTTCTCGTCTGCCTTGTACTTGTTCACCTTTGCATCGTAATCATCGTAATCATCGTAAATTCTGCCCATCAACGCTTCGTCGTCGTCGAAATTCTGCTCTGGGTATTTCTCTTTTAACCGAGCAAGCATCTTTTCACGATTTTCTCTTTTCTGTTTGTTTTCAACGTCTGCCATGTCTGTGTGGTTCGTTTTTGGTTTTGTATAACGCAAATTTATAAGTATGGCTCTTTGTGGGTATGTTATCCGTTTACTCTTGTTTTTGTAACTTTATATGGGTTAACGTTAAAAATATCAATCATTTAATGAAACACTTCGGTTGCAGTTCAGACTATAACGACGAGCGCAATGCAGATTTGATGCGTGCCTACCGTCAACAGATAGTGGGCAGGAAAGAGATTGTTCTTGCCGATGTGTTCCGCTCTCTCGTTGAAATGCCTTCAAAACGTTTTTGGGTGTCGGAGGAAAGGGCGAGAATTGTTATAGGGAAACTGCACCAAGGAGACGACCTGTCGGATATGCGCCCCAACAAGCGGGAGATGTTCAAGGAGATATACAAGCGCACATTGTTGGTGAAAGCCGAACACCCCAGCATGAGCATCGGGGAGGCTGTATATAAGGTTGTGCATTCTCCTGCGCCCAAGTTCTACCTCACGCCACAGTCGGCACGTGTGATTTTCTTTAAAGTAAAAAAACAATGGTACAAGAAACGTATGCCAAGGGCTCTACACTCTTAATCGCCACACTGTGCATAGTGCTGTGCTTTTTCGATATTCCTGCTTCTTCGGTGGGTATCTATAATGGCGCTCCTCTAACAGGAGTATTGCTGTATTCTTTATTCCATGTAAACTTTTTCCATGCCATGCTCAATGCTTGGGCGTTGCTGTGCATGGTGTTTTACTATAAAGCCCCCCTGTGGCAGTTGGTGGTGGCTTATCTCATTGCCGTATCGTTTGCGACAACAACTATTCCATGCCCACTCACCATTGGCATGTCGGGTGTCGTGTTCGCTCTTTTCGGCATGACTTCATTCCGTGTCATTCGTTTTGTCTATTGGCAGGTTTCCATGGCTCTGACTATTGCTCTCGGTTTTATCATTCCCAATATGAATGGCTATCTTCATCTCTATTGCTATGCCATTGGTGTGGCAGTAGGATATTTGCACTTTCTCATAGGCAGAAGATGAAAAAGGCAGTCCGCGACATATTGAAAGAGAACGCAAGGCGATGTGGAGTGCTCCATGCGCCTTTCAATCCTATCACGGGAGAGGGCAGTACCGGCGAACGTGTGAAGCTTGAGTTATCCGACTTCTCCCTACCTGTGCAGTATATCCCCAAGACCATGTTGCGCATTCTGCTTGTCAAAAAGTTGCAGAAAGCAGGCTCCATTGAGGCATTCATTGAAAGTGAACTTGGGCTTGAATGCAACGAGGAAACACGTTCTAAGGTTGTTGAGATATTCGTGCGAAAGCGCATCAAGCATGACTTCTGTTTTTGGGGAGCTATGGAAGCCTATATCAAGAACAAGGGGGGAGGCGATGATGTACTGTTCCACCCCAACTACCCACAACGCATCATTATTGAGCATTTTGAGAAGAAGCGATTGGCAGGAATGCCTATCCGTCTGATTATCCTTAAGGCACGACAGCTGGGCGGGTCTACTCTCATTCAAATGTACTTCGCATGGTTGCAACTGGTACATAAGCAAGGGCTTAACTCTCTCATTATTTCTCTGCAAGCCAAGGCAAGTGATGAAATATACGATATGTACAACAGGCTCATCAAGGCCTATCCCGTACACTTGCTACATGAAATGGGCGAAGCCTATAACGACAATGAAGCTAAGTTTGTTGGTGTCGGTGTTTCGGGAGCAATCCACCTTGTGCCACAACGCAACTGCAAAATAAAACTTGGCTCAGCAGAAAAACCCGACAGTTGCCGTGGTGGCGACTACAACCTTGTGCACCTTTCCGAGGTGGGCCTTTGGAAAAAGACAGATGGCAAGTCACCCGAAGACATTGTGCAGGGTTCGTGTTCGGGTATTCCGCTCAAACCATACACCATGATAGTTTATGAGAGCACCGCTCGTGGAACCGGCAACTTCTTTCACCGAGAGTATGAAGCAGCCAAAGCCGGCAAGTCGCAATTTGATGCACTTTTCATTCCTTGGTTTATCGTTCCGCTATGGTCTATGGAGTTCAATTCCAAAAAGGAGCGAGAGGACTTCGCCACATGGCTATATGAAAATAGGCTTAATGCTAATGGCGACGAACGTTCAGAGCCGGGCAAGTATCTGTGGTGGGCGTGGAAGCAAGGGGCGTCGCTTGAAGCCATGCACTGGTATGTGAACGAGCGCAGTGGCCGTTCTTCCCATTCTTCCATGTCCTCCGAGTATCCGTCTGATGACGTGGAAGCATTTACCGATATTGATAATGCCGAGTTTGACCGCTATTTAGTGGAGAAACTGAAACCATCTTGCCGTGCTCCCAAGTTTATTGGCGATGTGTATGCCGATGGTGACGAGGGGGAAGACGCTTTGGTCAACCTCCGCTTCAAGGAAGATGCCAAGGGCTTGTTGTGGGTGTGGGCACTACCCGAAATTGACCCCGACGAAGATGTATTGGACCGCTATTTGGTTGTGGTGGATATTGGCGGACACTCCAACAAGGCCGACTGGTCTGTTATCGTCGTGTTCGACCGATTGATGATGATGGACGGTGGCAAGCCCTCTGTTGTAGCCCAGTGGTATGGTCACATCGATATGGATATACTTGCATGGAAGTCCGCACAAATCGCATCATTCTATGACAATGCCCTGCTGGTGATAGAAAGCAACACGCTTGAAACGCACGACAGGGAACGCTATATCGATGGCAACCAAGCCAACTTTATCCTCAACCTCATAAAAGACGTATATCCCAACCTGTATGCCCGAAGTGGCACAAGTGAAGATGCCATTAATGAGGGTAAGGTGGTGCGCTATGGCTTCCATACCAATGTGGCAACCAAGCCTGTTATCATTTCGACACTCAAAAAGTGTGTGCGTGAACAGCTCTATGTCGAGCGTGACGAACGTTGCCTGCACCAGTATCTTGTGTATGAGCGCAAACCAAACGGCTCATTGGGGGCTGTGGCTGGCGACCATGACGATATACTCATGACACGAGCCATAGGCCTGCACATCTGCTTTAGGGAGATGCCACTGCCCGAAATTGTTAAACGAGAACAAGAACAAAAGACAATCATACACACCCCGATTGTGTATCGTAAACAATAACAAATATCTACAAAACAATGAATGTATTTAGAAAATTAAAAGCTATGCTCATTCTAAGAGAAGCTATCAAGTTGGCAAATGAGATTTATACCGACAATCCACAACGCTATTTTGTGATGCCAACAACCGATGGCAAACTTTCTGTAATGACAAAAAAAGAGTTTCGCACTCTCAAACGCAAGCACTACATCAACAAGGAAGCCACCAATTTTGATTTGATGCGTGAGTGTTTCTATTTCACTCCCGACAGAGGTGGCAATGACGCTATTACCGATGATTTGCGCAAACGAAAATCCAAGCAATACATGAGGTGGTGCGAAGCTTACACCAAAATGAAGTCGATGCGCAAGAAGCGATAAATAGAACGGGTGGGGCTGAAAAACAACCTCACCCATTCTTCAGTATGTAGAAGTTACTGCTGTGCCGGTGCCTGCCGGCGTTCCTTGAGCATGTTGTACATGCCGTTCACAACATCTTGATTGGCTCCTTGCTCCACTTGCTGTTGCAACTCTTGTGGCATGGCTTCGGGCTGTTCACCCTGCCTCATGCGCTCTTGGTTGCTCCTGATGTGTTGCAGTATCGCATCGCCATAGGGGAACTCGCCAATTTCAAGAATATCTTCAAGCATCAATTGCCCTGACCTCCAAATCTCTGCAAGGAACTGGTTGTTGATTTGTCGGTACACGGGGATATTATCCCTGTCATTCATGCTCAAGTCATATTCTGTGTCCCGCACTCGCTCGGGGTCGTATTCTATCCAGCTGTCTTTGCCCGAAATCTTGATGTATCGCTTTTGGTCATAGTACTGCTGAATATCTTTCATGCGTTTGTATGCCCCATCTCGCCTAAAGCTGTTGAACGTGCTCAACTGGTCGGCAATAGATGTACTTGCCTGCTGTATCTGCTGGCTGTATAGTGAGCCACTTGTGCCACTTGCAGGGGTTTGTCCCTGCATAGCCCCATGCACGCCCGTAATATCGTCCATGAAGCGCAACTGGATTTGTAGCATCTCATTCAATCCAAGCGAGTTTACATTGTTGTTGATTTGATGCGGAAGTGTGATGTTGTTGCCGTGTCGGTCTTTAGTCTTGCTGATAATCACGCCATCGGGCCTTGCCCACTGCGTCAACATCTCTTGCAAGCTCATTTTGCCACCAAGTGCCTCTTCAGGGATATTGAGCACGCCTTTTGCGCTTGCTCGTGTGGCCCAGTACGACAACATGGCATATTGGTTCAAGAAACGTTGCTGGTCGATGATGTCTGCCACAAAGGAGTGTATTTCGCCATCGATGAATGGATAGGCCTTGAACACATAGGGGTGTCCCTTGTGCTCATAGGGGGTCTCTCCCTCCTCCAATATATCCCCAAACGGACTAAGATAATAGCAGTACCAATAATTGTCCATAAACCATTCTGCCTCGATGAGTGGCACGTCTTCCATTTCCATGCCTGCGTCTCTGCCCATGGCCATGCGGTACTCGTTCTCCTGCTTCACCATTTCGAGATAGTCGTCGACTTCGATTTTATACACATCGCCTGTGTTGTAATCGTGGCATCGGTAGCGTGGCTTGCTTTCTTTACGCCACACTTCAATCACCCTGCACTTGGTGGGGTCGGTGGTGAGCAAGAAATCATAAGTTTGTGGCCTGCTGTAACCAAATTCATTGAAACATGAAACAAAATTGGACCGTTTGTGCGTTGTCCTGTATATGTCGGCAAGTCGCTTGTAGTCATCAGGGCTTTTGGCAAACTGCCCACACAACGTTTCAAAGCTCACATCATGCACCTCGCCAAGGCAACTCACGTCCCACCCCCTAAAGTCTCTCATGCCATTGTCGATAAAGAAATTGTTGGGCTGAACATAGTCTGTCCAGCAGTCCAGTTTATCTTTTCTCCAGCCATACCACAGCTTTTGTACGGCAAAGGAGGAAATCAGGAACTCCTCCAGTGTGCGTGCATCAACTTCATCGAGCTGGTTAAGGTCGGCATTGGCCTGCAATACCGTGGTGAGGGTTTCGCCCATCTGCGCCTCGTCCCTGTCTCGTGCCGTGCACACGGGTTGCACGTGGCTGTTTCGGAACACACCGAGCACAGTTTTCACATATCGCCTAATAAGGTTGTTTTTCAGCGGTGTGTTACCCTCCTGCCTGATGTAGTCTTCTTCTACCATCGAACGTTCACACCCTGTATCGGGGTCTTTGATGGTGATAATGTCCCCCCACTGGTCACCATAGGTGTATCGCTTGTTGCGCTCCCTGTCTTTGCGAAACTTGCTCATAGCGCCCCAATATGCTTGCGCTTGCAGTAGCACATCAAAACCCCTGCGTCGGTCAAACTGCTTCGACCTTTTCACAGTGTCGAGTTCGATGGGGTTCGATGCGACCCTGCTCATTCTATGTAATCTTTTTGTTGCCATTATATGTTGCTGTTGGGTTGATAATCATGATTGGTGGATAGCTTCTTACTCCACATCTGCAAAGCTAAAGGCTATCCGGCCAATCATCACGTTAACTATTTATCCTTGCCGTTGCCATACATCTGCGCTTCATTTTGTAGCATCTGCTTGGTGAAGTCAAACTCTTGCTTAGTCATATCTACCTCGTAAGGGGTGATATTCCCTTGTTTTGTTTTATCCACAAAACCTTTCATTTGTTTGTCTTTGGCTGTCTTGTACTTCTTGTAGGCTTCATATTTCCTGTATTCGGGTGTCATGGCAAGTTCTTTCATCTTGTCGTTCAACTCAAATATGCGCCCTTGGTATCTGTGCTTCAAGCCCTCGACTTGCTTGTCAACCTTGTTGTAGTTTTCTTCAAGGTCTTTCAGCTCATCATCGGCAAACACGTTGTTCTTGATGCGCTCCTTGTATTTCTTCTCGAAGTTCTTGATGTGCTTGGTTTCAATTTCACGCTCTTTCTCATCACTGTATGCCCAGTTGGAGAGTGGAGCGTTGTGTCTGCGCTTGTAGCGTGCATAGCGTTCTGCAAGTTCCTCGTAACTGCTTTTCTGCGCCTGCTCGGCTGTCATGCCCACTTCATCAAGATAAACCTTTTCGACTTGTGATTGTGGTACTTGCAACATGCGCAACGCCCAAATGGTAAACTCGGCTTCTGTCTTTTCGTCGCTAAATGCATCTTTTGTAGCAAGATAGAAGTCTGCAAAGGTTTGAGGATTAACGCCTGTTCCTGCTTGCACAAGTACGTTGAGCAAGTCACCTGCCCCCTCTATCGGGTCGTTGTTGGCGTGTCTCATTGCATTGGAGAGGTCATTAACGATAGGCATCGTGCTTGGCTGGTAAGAAAAGCCCTTGCCACTGCGCAAGCCGTTGTATGTCTCACTGATGACGTTGCCACCGGTGAAGCCCTCAACCGGACCTGCAAGTGAGTGCATGATGCCATCATTCCTCAAATCTTCTTTCTCTTTGTCATCGTCGCCAAGAATTAAGTAAGGTGCATATCCGCCAAGATTCCATGCCAACTGCATGATGAAACCGAATACTGCCACGCCTGCCATGTCGCGTGCATAACTGCGCTTAAAAGTGCGCTCGCTCGCCCGCTTGGCTTGCTCCGGTGTCAGTCCGTCACGCTCAAATTGCTTTTGCATGAACATGATGGCATTACGTCTGTAGCTCGGGTTGCACTTGCGTGCAAAGTCGGCCATTGCACTCGTAAGCCTGCGCCCGTAACCCATGTTTGCGTTACGGAATACACTAAAGGCCGTGCTTATGAAAGTGCGTTCAAGTTGCATGGCACTCAAATAGGCTTCTTCGCTACTCTGCTGGGTCTCATTAACCGAAATTTCGGCATCTCGCTTGGCATAAGCATCTGCTTGCTCATCGTTATAGCCAAGCCCCTTATACTTTTTAAGCCTCGTCTCATAAATCGCCTTGGCACCCATGGCAACAGTTACGCAGTCCACGTATGCGTTAGGGGTCATTCCCCAACGTTGAAGTGTTGACATTACGTTATTGTCCCACAACTTCCAGTCAACCTCCGTTTTCTGCAATCTCGGGTCACCTGCCTGTCGGCTCTCCCAACGCTTTCTGAACCCTGCAAGGTTTTCTTTTGCCCACTTCAGCGAATCCCAAGGCATGGCCGTTGCTTTAGCAAGTTCTACCGGACCTGCATCGGTGAGATACGCCGGGTAGCTCAACAACTGCTTGAGGGCAGTCCAAGGACGGAATGCAATCTTGGCGGTTGTAACGCCTTTGGCAAAGTTCACTATTGCGGAATCGATGCTATGCTTGTGCACGGTCGGGTGGAATGTGCCTGTAACAATCTTGCAGGTGCCCATGAAGTTCTTCCATATAGTGTCACCGGCACCCAATCGATAACTGCTCATGTTCTTCACCTTGTTTCTGAAACGCTTGTAAGACAACAATGTCTTCACGTCCTCGTTGAACCGGGCGTAAGCCGACCAGTGTTCCATTTCCTGCAAATGCCCAAGTACAACATCAAAAGCATCTGCTCTCGTGATGTCGAGAACGGCACTGTTTTTGGTGCGTACCTTAATGGCCCCTGTAATGGTGGAAACTTGGGTGTCTCCGTCGGGGTTGGCCGGGTCTTCATCTCTACTTAAAGCCTCTTTATTGATGACAAGAGGGAAGTAGTCTGCGATGTTCGCCATGGGCGCGCCAAACAGTTGTTCATGCACCTTGTTGTATTCCTCACGCTTGGAGGGCAGAAACTCTTTCTGTATCCAATCGGCAATTTCAATGAAACGTGGGTCTATCTTCTCTTTGATAGCTTCCACATCAGCTTCTGTGATGCCCATCTTGCGAAGTTTCATCTTGCCATCGCCCATTTTGTTCACCATGTAGATATAGAGCAAGTTGCCTTGGGTGAGCTGTCTTGTCACCATTTCACCACCGTCCCAAAACTCCACTTCAACGGTGGGCATAAACTTCTCCATCGTGAAAATATCACTCCATTTATTCACCTTGTGCTTGAAACCGAAACGATTTGATTTGAATTTCTCATCACCGAATATTTCTTGGACTTTCTCATCGAGTGTTTTATGCCCCTTTTTCAAGTTACTCCACTCTTTGTTTTTGGCGTTGTTCCAGTCGGTCATGAACTTGTTCCACAAGTAGCCACGGCCATCAACGCTTTTTCCCCCAAAGTAGCGCAACATCGTATCGAATGTGGCTTGAGGTTGTAGCAAGATGCGCACCAAGCCGTTATTTTTGAGTTTGTCAACGCCTTTTATCTCCTGTGTCGTGCTTCCCGACACTCCCTCCAAGTCGCTGTTGGCGAAGTGTTGAATATCTTTCACTTGTGAGAGTTTCTTGTCTCTGAACTCCTTGGCGCGATTTGCACTTTGACCAATGCCATAGCCGAGTTCCAAGGAGAGCACGCCATAGTCGTCAACTCGTTTGAGCCTGTTGTTGCGTATCTCGTCCCTTATCGCTTCCTCCAGCTCCTTGTAGGCTTCATTGCTAATCGTGCCGTTCTTTTTGTCTTCCTTGGCCTGTTTCAGCTCATGGAGCAATGACTTTTCTTCTTCTTTGCTATCCTTGATGAGTTCGTGATAACGCCTTGCAATCATCAAGCCCTCATAGTCGATAGATGCGTTTTCGGCTTCCACGGCGAGGTCACTGCCCATTTTCTCTTGGGCTTCGGCCATGCGTTGTTCGAGTGTATCTATATCAAGAGCGATACCCGCTCTTGCAGTCTCCAACATGCGCTGTCCTTTTACGTCAAGCCCGGCTTGCACCTCCACGCCTTGTTGGTTCACTTTCTTGCCTTTGATTCGGAGTAATTGATTGAGGCTCTCACGGCATACTTTGAGCTGATGCTCGGTGAGTAGGTCGAGTACCTGACGGGCCTGTGTCGTGATGGCTTCTTTGCCAACCGATTTGTTTACGTAAGAAAGCAGGCGTTTCACCTCTCCATGTGTGAGCTTGTCAAGCCCGCCATTGGTAAGGATTGTGCGTGCCAGTCTGATGATGTGGTCAACAGTGGCTTTGTCATACTTCTTTTGAACTCTCATGGCTTTGTTGAGCTTCGAGAGTTGCCCGCCAATGGCTTCGGTAGCCTGCACTCGTGCCTTAATATCTTCCTTGTGCTTGTTGGCAACGCTCAACAACCCCTCGGTGATGGCTTCTTCAAAGGTAGCATCGCCCGCGTTGAAGTCTTTGAGGAAGTTTTCCTCCTCGGCTTCGCCTTGGGGCTTCACCTGTTCACCATCTTGGCCTGTTTCTTCTCCATCTCGGTATCTCACTGCTTCTTCGGCATAGTCGCCCACTTTGAGCTTCTGCTGTTTGGCAATGTCTTCGGCCTTGGCAAAGATGCCGTGCAGGCCTCCGCTTTTGAGGTTCTCATAGCTTCGCCACAACACATAGCGCAACTCATTGTTGCCAATCTTCTCGGCAGTAACAAAGTTCTCAAAGCCCAGTTTGTGCAACATGTCGGCAAACCAACTCTTCACCTTAGCCCACCATGTGGTGTGCTTCACTTGCTCAAAGTTGGTGTCTTCGGCAAGCCCTGCCATGTATTCCTCGGTGGCTTCGTGACGGCTCATGCCCTTGTCGCTCACAAACTTGTCGATAGTCTGCTTGATGTGCTCCTCGGCATTGCGATACACGTTGTCGAGGAACGTGCCAAACTTCTCTCCAAACAGTTCTCGCAACCCCTTGTGGGCTACTGCCTCGTGCAGTATCGTGCGCTCCACGTCGGTCATGTCGCTGTGGTTGTCCATGATGATGGTTATCCTGCCGTCGTCATAGAAACCTTTGGCTTTGGCTTTCTTGCCCTGCAGTCCGTCACCATTCATCAGCACGGTCACGCTGTCGCCAAGTTTCAACCCCTCGGTAATCTCTTTGGTGCGCTCTGCCCAATCTCGATGAAACACTTCTTTCACCTTGTCGGCAATGAGCCGGGCACGATCGCTGATGGCACTTCTTATTTCGTTTTCACGCTCGTTCCACTTCTTGCTCTCGATGAGTGCGTCTCTATATTCGGGCACGACTTCCAATGCTTCAAGCACGGCTTCGTCCTTACGCTTCGCTATCTCGGCAATGGCTTCGTGACGCTTCTTGTCATCGTTCTCATATTTGCGTGCCACTTCCTCCATTTCGTCATAGTACTTGCCACTCACCTTGTCCTCAATGGCTCGTC
>CAMYCE010000045.1 GCA_947254205.1 uncultured Prevotellaceae bacterium | reverse complement strand
GATGGAGAGTGGACACGTGGCATGCACAATGGCTATTCTTGTGCCATGGTGAGCAACGCTAAATCCACGCTTTCTGTTTTTTTTTTGAATATAGTAGTATGAAATTTGAAATCACCGAAGTCAAGCCCTGATTTTCTAAGGTGATATTGTCATCATAAAAATGAAGCCCGAGGCAGGAATTAATGCCTTGGGCTTCATAGCGTTTGTGTTGTTGGAGGCAAATGAGCAGGAGTGTTATTTCACGATTTTGCTTGTCGTTTTGCTTCCATCGGTGTAGGTGGTTATTATCATGTTAACACCATTGAATGGGTGAGTAGACTCAATGCCGGTAACACTGACATATTTTACCGTGGCAATGGTTTTGGCCACATGGCTTTCAGCAACACCGGTAGAAACGATTTCTATAATCTCAAAGGGGCAGAAAGTGTAATTTTTGTAGTAGAGCGGATCGGTGTAGCTCACGCTTTTATCGGGCATCGTTCTGGTGGGTGTTTTGGCCATGGCACGACAGCTATTCATGCCGGGAGCGGGATAAATGCCTTCCCATTCGTCTTTAATTTTGTACACGCCTCTCAACACATATTTGGTGTTGTTGATGAGTGTTGCGTTGCCCAAATAGCGACGGTCGAGGTCGATGGGTTGCAATGGTGTGTCATCGGCACTTCCACAAAAATACTCTTTGCCATCAATGGTTTTGTAGTAGCCTGTGGTATTGGCAACTTCGTGTGCATCGAAGAAAATGGTGTCGGTGGTGAGGTCGTAGTTGTTAAAGTGAAATTCCGGAGTTTCCACATCAAGAGCCGTTGGTGTTTTTTCTACAATCAGGCGTTGATTGGTTTTGCCATTTAGGCGTGTTCCAAACAAGGTTTTTGGAGCAATTGCTTTCATGCCGGCAATGGTGTTGTAGAGTGTTTCGTTGTCGCCACAGTCGAGCGCAATTACATCGGGACGCCAGTCCATGGTGTACACGATGCCTTGGTCGGCATAGATGTCGTTGTAGACCGAGGTTACGTTGTCGGTTACATAGATGTAGTTTTTGCTGTTTTCTTCTTTCTCGATGCCTTTGGTGGCTTTAACCACAAAGAGGGTGTCGGCAATTTGATACTTCTCTCTGTCTTTGCCGATGTACCACATCATTTTCCATAGCGGAGTAGAAGCTTCTACTTCGGTGATTTTGGTAGGCATCAATTGTGCCTTTCCGTTGTATATCGAGATGATACCTTCAATGGCAAATTTCTTGTCTTCGCTCACTTCGGGAAATGCAATCTTAAATTTGTTGTAGCCCGGAATGGTGTAGTGTCCCTCTATGCCATCTTTGTTGGTGCCAAATTCGGTAATGGTGAAATGTCCTTTGTTGTCGATGTTGCTCAGTGTGACAGGGGCAAAGGCATCGTAGTCGTTTTCAAGGCCTTCGGGCTCTTCGATAATCGAGCCAATATAGGTTGAGAAATCAAAAGCTTTCCAAAACGAGGAGTCTACTTGTGTGGCCGCAGGTTTAAGGCCTTCTACGTTAATGATTTGGGCCGTGCCTTTGTAGATGGTTTTTACACCTACCCACCCGGCAGGAATCACATCGCCGGGTTTGTAGGCGATGCTGTCTTGTCCGTAAATCAAGCCGGAATATCCATAGCCCTTTTCGTCAACGCTACGCACCCATGTGTAGCGTTGATATTGATAGGTGACAATAGCATTGCCGGTGAAGCGAAATTTGGTGTCGTTGACAACAGCGTTGCGAAAATCTTTGAAAGAATTAATCTCGGGCAAAGTGTCGGTTGGTTGGGGTGTGGTGCCCCCGCCCGAATAGGAGACAATGGCCTTTGCAATGCGACATTGTTTGGTGATGGTGAGCGTGAGTTTGGCGGTGTTTCCCACCCATGTGCCGTCTATGAATGAGCCATTGTCGGCTTCGGGTTCGTTCCAAGTTTCGTCATAAACGAATTGTATTCCCGTGATGTTTTGTCCTTGTGGAGCTTCAACAATGATTGAACCACCATACACGCGTAGTTGTGATTTGGTTTGTCCATAAGGAATGTAAATGCGGTTAGGGGTGTTCGATGCACCATAACTTCCGCCCGACACGGTGAATTTAACTCCATCTACAACAGCCGTTTTATCGGTGGTAAAATCGCCGGCTTTTGAAGATTTGTCGCTTGCACCGGTAAAGCCAAATAAGGCCGCTCCGTAAGCAAAGTCGAATGTGGCCGATGCCGCCCATGCCGAGATAGACAACACTGTCACCAACAAAAAAGTAAAAATTTTCTTCATTTTGTTTTGGGTTGGTTTTAAATAAATAATCCTTAATTCTGCAACACTATTATAAATTAAACTTTTAAAGTACCTGAGCAACTTTTTGTTGCTCAGGATTTTGCCATGTCGAAGAATTCACTTATCTTAGTGTTGCAAAAAAACAAGAGAATCCGACGATAGACATAGTGAAGATACAAATTAACTCAGAGAGACTCACTCCTTTTGGGGGATAATTTTCGGGTCATGGAGCAATTTGACTCCACACGATCATCTGTAATCGACTCAACCCCTCGGTCTAAGGTGTAGATCGTTCGGTTATCAGTATAGCGAAATCAGCCGTTCTCTCATGAGTATCTACTTCTGTGGCGGTTTTGGGGGTATAATAGACTATAACTTAGGGAGCAGTGATGAGCAATTTCACACTTTGCGTGCCACTGGTCACAAAATAAATGCCGGGAGTCATGCCACTTGCCCCAATGCGCAGGGTTTCTCCCGCCACATTCGTTTGGGCCATGGTCGAGCCATCAACACGATAGAGGCACACCCTTGCTCCATGTTGCAAGCCACCCACAACCACTGTGGCAGTAGAGGCATCATAGCATGCAGTGAGATTGCCGGCTTGCAGGGCTTGTGGAGCAGTCACGCCAGTTTCGGTGTTATTGGCAAAGCAACGCACATTGTAGCGCGAGCTCATAATCCAATAGTAGACAATGATGAAGTTATTATCAAAGCCAAAGCCCCAAGCACCGTTATTGGATTCCTCACGAGGAGTCGACGACCAATAACGCCCCAACTCGTTGCGGTCCATCATTTCGCCATCATCGGTATAGTTGCCATAGCCCGATGTTGGAAAGTAGCGCACCACGTCGGCCTCATTATTTTTTTGCCAATAATCGTCGGTAGCCAACGTTTTCACATCAACACCTACCCCCTTGGGGCCCAGCAAGCGGCAAGTGACCTTGAGAGCCAGCGATTTTTGGGCATTGCCCTGCATGGGTATCAACTCCCAGCGATAGGCACTCAAGTATTGGTTATCGCCACCCTTGAAACGCAAGGCAAAACATTTTTTCTTGCCCTCGCCATAGTAATGAGAACTCAACGTCATGGTTTTGCCAAACAGCGTGACCTCTTCATCGGCCTCTTGATCCATCTTCCATGTGAGTATTGGATAGGGAGGGCGAGGTTGCTCGTCCATCGAGAAACGCCCACACACGGTCATCAACTCGGTTTTTGAAGGCACATGATAGCCTGCTGGCACAGTTAGGTTTTTCACTTGATTCCACTTGAAGAAGGCACCATAGGCCGTCATCACATCGCCCGTTGCAAAGTTGCCATCGGCCTCCAAGTTATATTCGGCCACGGCAAGCAACGGGTTTTTCCCTTTCTCTTGCGCTATTGCAACACCTGTGCCCAGCATCCAAGCCACGAGCAACACAAAAAACAGATTAATTTTTCTCATGATGATTAAAATTTTTAATGAATGGTTGATTATCATTAGATGACCTCACATCACAATGCACTGCCATCTATTTTTTAATAAAATAAACACTTTGATAAAGTTACGAATTAAAACAATACAACCAAAATATCCGTCATAAAATCAATCTAAATATTTTCATTCCTTTTATCTTGCACCCAACAGAGAAAATTTGGTATCTTTACAATGAGATTTTACAAGCATAGCTTTAACCATTTAAACATTTTAATTTAAAACTTATGAGAAATCAACTACACCATTGCTCTTTATTCAAGAGACTATTCCTGTGGACTCTTGTGGCTGTGACTGCCATAGCCGCTCAAGCTACAACACCACATCGCATCTCCTATGGCTATTGCGCCTATGAAGAGCCCTCCTACAAAACTGCCATTGGCTATGAAGAGGAGCCCACACGACTGGGAGCCGCAACTCTCTATACCAGCGATTTTTTAAAGAAATTCAAAGGCGACAAAATTGTGGGCATGCGCATCGCCGTGCTTTTCGACATAGAAAACGTTGATGCCTTTTTGCGTCACGACCTCGATGGAGCCAACATGGCCAGCAAAACCATCAATTTGAAAAAAGGCTGGAACGACATCTTCTTCGACAACGCCATCACTATCGACGACAAGCCGATTGGGGCTGGCTATTTCTTCGACAACCTCAAAGAGAAGAATGTGATAGGAATTCAGTCGTTTGGCCAAGCTCAAGAACATGGCGTGTATATTTCGCAATTTGGGAGCAAATTCATGAAATATAGTGGTGGTTATGGGTCAAATCTCATGGTTCAACTCATTGTTGAGTGTGAAGATGAGCATGCTCAAAACTTGCTCTACTTGAATCAAATCACTTCGACCGAATACTTGAAAAAAGGAGAGCCACTGCCCATCGTGATTGGGGCTACCAACTATGGCATCAACAACATCGACAACATCACCATGGTCTATTCCTATGGCGACGGGCAAGAAATCGAGAAAACACTCACCAAGACCCTACACCCCAACGAAACCTCATCGTGGCAATTCACTCTTGACAATATTGGCAATAGCGGTCTGTTGAAATGCCGAGTTATCGCCTGCAATGGTCAAAAACTGGAGTCGCCATTTAGCTATGAGCAATTCACCTATTTTTATACCCACAACTATCCTCGTGTGATTTTGCAAGAGCAATTTGGCACCGAGAGAAGCGAAATCACCCCCTATGCCCAAACCGACCTCAACTATGCCTTGGTCGACAAATACAAGGGTAAAGTGGCATGGATACAACACCATGTGGGCTTTAACGACGACAAATACACAATTCCCGAATCGAGGGAGTTGCTCTTCTTGTTTGGCAACCCTGCCACCTATAACCCTGCCATGATGCTGAACCGCCGAATCATGAAGGGCCCCTACACCGTGCCCACCTTTGCAGTGCCTTGGACGGAACGCATACAACAACTCTATGACGACGAGCTCTCTCGTCCTGCCTTTGCATCGGTTGCCCTGAGCGGACAATTCGACAAAAGCACAGGAGAAATTAAACTGGAAGTGAAGGGTGAAATTGTGGAAGAAAACATCGACACCAATAATTTCACCATCAATATCGCTATCGTTGAAAACAACCTCAACTCTACCACTCAAGCCGGTCTTGAAAAATTGGGCATTACCGAATATACCCACCAACACACCCTTAGAGCCATGGCAACTCCCATGAGCGGAGCTACTGCAACATGGCAAGGCAAGCAATATAGCTATAGCCTCGACTTCACCCTCGACAAGAGCTGGAATGCCGACAACATCGTTGTGGTGGGATATGTTGCCAAGAAGCTGAACCCCAATAACCTTGCCGATTGCGAGATTTATAATGCCACCGAAGTCGCCCTCAACCAATTGCCAGTGTCGGCCGTTGCCTCAATTGCCAACGACAACCCCTTGCTGTGCCACATTGTTGATGGGCAGTTGGCGTTTAACCAAGAAATTAAGTCATATCAAATATTTGACATCTCGGGCAAACTCGTGCAAGCTCGCTCTTTGCCTTTGGGCACCTATATTGTGCGCATTGTCGACAATCGTGGAATGTTGCACGTGCAAAAAATTGTGGTGAGCCAATTTTAACTCCACTAATATTCATCTTTTAAATCAATCATCACATGACATTTAAAACTATCAAAAACCACTTTTTATGGGCAGTGCTACTATTGGCCACTATTGTGGGCACATGGTCGGTGCAACTTGCCGCCGCACCCAAGGCTCCTGCCACCAACAAACTCATCATCACAGCCGACAAAAGCGTGAACCTGAGAGTCACAACCTACAACGAGAGTGCACAAGAGGTGGAAATTGCGCCCAACAGCGACGGCAGCTACACCTATCCCGCCCAATTCACCATCATGACCGATGGAGCCAAGGTTGCATCGTGGACGGTGAACGGAACTATCGTCAAAGACTTCTTTGGACAGCCCAACCAATACCCCTATCTCTCGTCAAGCGACATTAAAACCACACTGGGGGTTGAAAATCTGTCGGGCACTATCAATGTAGCACTCAATATTGCCAATGAGCAAAAACACAAGGTGCAATTTGGCGTGAAAGAGGGCTCTCCTCTCAATTCGGGCAACGTGACTGCCGAAGAAGCAGGCTCGTTATTCCCCACCTCTATCAACAATGGCGATGAAGTTGAAGATGGCAAAAGCATCATGTTCACAGCTCTGCCCTATGAAGGTTTTAAATTTAAGGCATGGTTTGTGAATGGTGTAGAGCAAACCGAAAGTAGCTCAAAACTCACACTTGAAATCAAGGCTGCCACACAGGTTGAAGCCCTCTTTGCAAGCAATGCCATTGAACCAAGCCAGCCCGCACTCACCATCAGGTTGCACGAGAAGCACTCCAAGCCATTGAAACTTGGTTTTAAAAGCAAAGAAGCCTTTAAAATTGATTGGGGCAATGGCAACATCACCCAGCACCCTGCAGGATCTTATTTCAAATCCAGCACCATGCTTGTTGAGAAAAAGCCTGGCAATGAAATCAAGGTCTTAGCCTCCGATAGTGCCATCACTGCCTTCCTATCCAATGACCTTGAGGGCTGCGAAATCGAAAACATCGACTTCAAGGGCTCTAAAGCTCTCAACTACATTTGGCTTGGGTCGTCGCTCATCAAAAAAATCGACGTGACGATGCTCCCACAACTCGCCAAACTCCTCTTAGATGGCAACGAGCACCTGCAAGAACTTGATGTGACCCACAACCCCAAACTCAACTACCTCTCGGTGTCGGTGTGCGACTCGCTCAAATCTCTAAATCTCAACCAAAACACCGCTCTCAAAACACTCAAGGCTGCCATGAGCGGTCTCAAGGCTATCGACTTGAGCCAAAACAGTAGCATCGTGACACTCGACCTCTCCTATTGTTCTATGCCCGGTGTTGATATCGCACATCTCACTGCGCTCAAGCGTCTCAATCTCTCGTCGATGGGGCTCACAGCTGTGAATTTGCCACAAAGCGAGCAACTCATGGAAGTGTCTATCAACGACAACATACTCGATGTGACGAGTTTAGACGCCATGTATGGGCAACTCCCCACACGTGCAGAAAAAGATGGTGTGTTAGGCATTTCGGGCAATCCCGGAGTGAAAGAATCGGCAACCTTTATTGCCGTCAACAAAGGTTGGACGCCCGATGAGCATGGAGTTTCTTCGGCCATCAACAGCATTAAGAGCCAACAAGCGGCATTCACATTTGAAGGCGACCAACTGCTTGTGAATGGCACGCCCAACACAGCAGTAGCACTCTATGGCATTGATGGAAGGTGCATGGCTTTGGGCAAAATTTCAAGCCACGGCACAGCCACTTTGAAAGTGAACTGCAATGAGGGCACTCCCTTGATTATCATGATGGGCAATCAAGCCTATAAGGTTGTGAAATAGTTTTATCTCATCACACAAAAACAACAAGGGGCAGTTCTCTTGAAGAACTGCCCTCTTGTGTTGTTTTAGGGGAAAAATCAATAGGTGATTTTAGACTTCACTTGCTTGCGCTTGGCACTATAGCTGTGCACTGTGATGCGCATGACCTTGACACGATGAAAAGATTTTTCAATATACTTTGCTCCTATCTCAAGGTCGTTGGGCGACAATTTCTCGATGAGCAGATGCAAGGCATGGCGTTTCTCGTCGTGGGGCAGGTCGATGGTGGCCGTGCCTTTCAATATCACGCTTTTATACTCGGTGGTGAATGAGGCCGGCATGAGTTTCACTCCTCCCACCACGCAAAACGACACTGCCACATTGCGTGCCAAGGCCTGCAACTTGTGCCCTTGGGGGGCGCAATGCACATAGAGCACATCATCACCATTCCACACATAGTTGAGAGGCACGCCATAGCCGCTGCCATCGGTGTCGACCATCGACAGCACCCCATATTCGCTCTCGCGCAAGAGCTGTTGGGCCTCTTGCTCCTCGAGCAGGCGGTCTTGCCGGCGCACGATTGTGTTGTCAAACTTCATCATCTTGCATTACATTGTTATATAGCACACTGCACAGCACGCTGAGGCAGTCTACATGTCGCGATAGGGCAACTTGGCAAGCATTTGTCCAAACTGCTGTGCAGCTTGCTTGAGCTGTCCGCCCACCATGGCACGCAACATCATGGGAATGTCGAGTTGCAACTCGGCAAGAGCTTGGGTGCAAGCCTCGTTGATTGACGTGAGTGTGATGATGAGGTTAAACACCACTGGCGATTGTGCGGCGGTAAAGAGGAGCTTGGAGGGTGCAATTTTTTCTTGCAACACCAGTTTAATGGGTCCCATGGGCGACTCGATGGTGATGGCATCGGCCTCAAACTTCACCTTGCCTAAATTTTCACGTGCTTCTTGGGGCAACTCATCGGCATGACGGTCGATTTGAGTTTTAAACACTTCGGGATTTGACAACTTGCTAAACACTGTGTTGATGTCGCAAGCTATTTCCTGCACATCGCTCTTGTATGATTCCATATTTTTTTTATTGTTTCAATATCATTTCAAAATAGGAGGAAGGGGGACGGGGGGGGATTTAGTCGATGTCGCGCTGGTTGGGCGTCCAGTTTTCGGGGTCTTCGCGCCATTGTTGCAGGCTCTCAACATCTTTTTCGTCGATATATTTTGTTTCGACTGCGGCCTTCACCATGGCACTATAACCGCTAATGGTGAGCAACTTCACGCCAGCCTTCTTGAAGGCTTCGGCAGCCTGAGGAAACTCATAGGAGAAAATGGCAACCATGCCCACTACTTCACCACCAGCATTTTGCACAGCCTGTGCCGCCTTGAGGCTACTCTTGCCAGTCGACACGAGGTCTTCAACAATCACAACCTTTTGCCCTGGCTTGATGTTACCCTCAATGAGATTTTCAAGACCATGGTCTTTGGGAGCCGAGCGCACATACACAAAGGGGAGTCCCAAGTTATCGGCAACAAGTGCACCTTGTGCAATGGCACCAGTGGCCACACCTGCCACAACCTCGGCATCGCTAAAATTTTCGAGAATGAGACGCGAAAGCTCCACTTTAATGAAGTTGCGAACACCGGGATAAGACAATGTTTTGCGATTGTCGGTATAAATGGGTGAATTCCAGCCCGACGCCCAAGTGAATGGCATTTCGGGTTGCAACTTAATTGCACTGATTTTCAACAATTTCTCAGCTAAAAGAAGGTCTAATTTTTCCATGAGTTATGCTTGTATTGAAGATATAAAAATATCATTTTTTATCGGTTCACAAAGATAATACTTTTTTTTGATTAGATGTGTTGGCGAGTGGCGGTGAGGGTGAAAAGCGATATTTTAATATTGCTAATGTGGGCAACACTCTCGGCACAAGCCAGCAACGTGGCACCAGTGGTGACCACATCATCAACAATCATCACGTGCTTGCCCTGCAACTCCTGCAGGGCTTCGGGCACAATGGCATATAGCCCCTTGGCATTGACATAGCGGTCGTGCAAGCCCTTGCGAGTTTGTGTGTCGTGAGCCTTCACTGCCTCTAAGCCATCATATATGGCAATGCCTGTGCTCTCGCTCAAGCCTTGGGCAATAAAATCGCTTTGGTTGTAGCCACGCTGTGCCAGCTTGGTCACGTGCAAGGGCACGGGTAGCAAGTAGTCGATGCCCTGCCACAAGTGGCTATCTTGCATGTGTGCGACAGCTTGCCGAGCCATGAAATGTGCCAAAATGGGCATGTTGTGATATTTGATGTCGTGCAAGATGGCGGCATAGGGGTCGTTTCGCTCATAAAAGAAATAGGCTATCGCACGCTCAATGGGCACCTTGCCGGCAAAAAGTTGCTCCATGACATTGAAGTGGGTGTTCTCGTAGTGGGTGACCGGCAACTTCATGAGGCACTCACAGCACACATAGTGCTCATCGGCCCCCAACAGCCTATCACACACCGGGCAATGCCGAGGAAAGAAAACATCGGCCACCGCCTGCATTGCCAGTTTCACGTTAAATCGCATGAGTCGCCTTGCGTTATTCTTGTTCAACCCCACTCTGCTTCATCACCTTGTCGACCACAGGAAAAACCACATGGGCCTCAAAGCCCCTGCCTGTGGCAAAACGCAACAGGGCCGCCTTGGCCGCTTGCCACTCGCGTCCCTGCACATTGCGCCACTTGGCTTGTAGCAACTGCTCAAGAGTGGCTACATATTCCTGCTCGTCGATAGCAAGCAATGCCTCGCTTGTGGCTTCATGGCTCACCCCCTTCAGGTGCAACATGTGGGCAATTTTAATGCGTCCCCAAGCATTGAATTTAAATTTATCGTGACAATAGGCGCGGGCATATCGATTTTCATCAATATAGTTTTCTTGCTTGAGCCACTGCACGATGACTTGGGCATCACAAGAAGCGATGCCCCAAGAGTCGAGTTTCTTGAGAATATCGGCCTCGGCTTGCTCGCTACCAGCACACAAAAATGCTACACGTTGCCGTGCAACAGCCACCGACATGGGTTTGCGATTCAATTTCATCATGATGAGAGCAAAGTTAGTGAAAAAAATTAAAGAGCCTGCGCTTCGCAGCGTGGGCTCTTTAAAATAATCTACAATCTATAAAAACATATAATACTGTAAATATTTCCACAAATATAGTACTCTTATAACCGTTTTTCCCAAATTTAGCACATTACTTTCAATTTACAAAATTTTAAACGCACAAAAATTATAAAACAACACATTTTCTTCATTTCTTAGTTGAATTGACCATGCGATCAACTGCCATTGTTGAGCATGATTGCCCCTCACTATCTTTGCCTGCAATTCAACATCATTATTTCAAATTTATCATGAAAATTCATCACATCGTTCCACAAGCCATCACACAACCACACAACAACGAGGCAGCCCGGCAAGGCGAGGCTTGCCACATGCTCAACATGCGCGAGCGCGAACAAGCTCTTGAAGTGGTGGGGAAGCCTCACACCGTTGCCCACATTGCTGCCGGCAGCCAGTTGCTCGTTGTCGACCAAGATCGCTATATCTACCAACAGGGGCGTCGCATTGTGCACGACAAGCAGGTGATTGCCACAGCCACCGGCAACATCACGGCCGCTCATGTTGTGGGGCCTGTTGTGATTGTCGACACGTCGAGCGGTCCACTCTATTTGCACTACAATGCAGGGCAATATCGAAGCCTCGATCCTGCCCGTGCCATTCCACAATTGCATCTTGCCGCAACCGAGTGGGCAACGCTCACAACCAACATAGAGAGCTATTCATTTAAGCAACCTCTTGCCCAGTGGCAATTTCCCCTTTCACGCGACGAAATCACGCCTCTGTGTCACAACCTTGCACAAGCTCACTTTTCCTTGACAAGGCAAGCCGGGCTTGAAGGCCGCTATTGCTCGCCCATCTTGGCTCGCTATGGTGTGAGACTGTGGGACGACAGCTACTTGTGGATAAGTGCCCCTGTGCTTTTAGGAGCCAATGCTTTTAAGAAAAACTATCGCACGGCTACTCAAGCCATGACCGATGGCAAAAACTTCACCGGCATTGGCGCGTTTCAATACAAGCTCTCGACCTATAGACCGGGCATCACAGTGCTCAAGGGCGTTGCTCCCGAGTGGCACGACCTTGTGAAGTCGATCGACATCTTCACCTCGCTCGACACACAGCTCGCCCACAGCTCACAACTCGACTACCGCATGGGCATAGCCACCCAACCGGCAGGACGCATCTACTCGATAGAATTGGGGCTATCTCCTCGCAGTCACACCTCGATCGTAGACGAACTCCTAAACAGACCTTGGTATCTTGCCACGTCGTGCCACTCATTGCAACAACTCGCTCAAGGAAAATTGGAATCACACGGCAGTCACATTGCAAGCACACCCATTGTGCCCAACTGCACCACTCATGCTATCGACCATTTGCCACAAGGCACCCCTGCACTTTCACATGAAAAGTGCAAAAACATGGTGTGGAACAGTTGCCACTTGCTTGCTCCGGCCAGTGCCCTTGTGCACAATGGCAGGCACTATTGCGCCGGTGGGCAACTGCTCTTTCGCAACCCTTGGCCCATGAGTGCCCTTTTTGATGGAAACATGGCCCCACAAC
The DNA here is from genome assembly GCA_947254205.1 of uncultured Prevotellaceae bacterium. GTDB lineage: Bacteria > Bacteroidota > Bacteroidia > Bacteroidales > Muribaculaceae > Sodaliphilus. Next base: position 4,047 of record CAMYCE010000045.1, on the reverse strand, counting down.
CCTGCCACACTCGGCTCACTCTCACCCTGAAAACTCATCATGGCACCGCCCGACAAGTCATTGAAGCCAACTACAACTTCACGCCACAACAGCTCAATGCCATGTGGGTGGCTTGCGACAGTAGAGTGGTGGCAATGAAATGCGAAATCACAAGTGCAGGCATCACCAAGGTAGCCTCATGCACGCTCAACAGCCACGAGCCAAGTGGCACCGCAATAGCCGTGCAACACGATTTGACGCCTGTGGCACTCATCGAGGCACAGCCAACCAGCAACACCAACGACACTCCGCCACATGTGGCACTCAATGCCGGCAATCTATTCACCATGAGCCACACAGGCAATCCATTGGTGCACACCCTGCCAAGCCAGCTCACCGGTGCAACCATTGTTGCAGTAGCTATCGCCAGCAAGCCCATCTACACTTCGGCCTTTGGCCATTACCCCATCTATCTTTTCACCCGTCAAGGCCTATTTGCCGTGCCACAACGCTCAAGTGGTGACTATGGCGAGGCTCGGCTCGTTGACCACAAGATTCTTGCCCAAGGCTTTAGCCCTGTGCATGGTGGCAACAAAGTGTGGTTTAAAAATCACTTGGGCATGTTGTGCAGCGTTGCTGGGGCTAAGGTGACCATTCACAGCCATCAGCCGGGCTTGAGCGCCATAGCGTGGAACGATGCCGAACAAGAACTTTGGCTACTCAATCACGACACAAGCACAGGCATTTTATTTGGCAACAACCACAGCACGCAGCTGAGTTTCAAGGCCAAACAGTTCTATTGCCAACCCACACTTGCCCTCATGATCAACGAGCAAGGCGAAATGATGGATATGCAACAAGCCGATGCTGTAGCCAACCAACACTTCAGCTACATGAGCCACCCTTTCATGCTCAACAAAATGCCAACACAAATAACGTGGAATTGCATGGCCGGCCCTGTCGACCTCACACTCACCCTGCGAGGCGAGCGTGGCAACAGTTGCCATGGCTACATCATCAACTGCCTGCACGCCACAGGCGCATTGAATGCCCCCATCTCAGCCACCCTCCTCACTCCTCCCTGCCGCACACTGCGCCTTGAAGTCGGCGGAGTAGCACCCAGTGGCACGCTCTTGCGCCCCACCCTCTTGTCGTGATGACTTGCTATTGGCTTACTGCTTATTTTACAAAAATCACACTTTTATAACGATAAAAGTGTGATTTTTTCACAACATTACTTGTTTTTATGGAAATATTCTTTTATATTTGCATTACAAAATCAGTTTAAATAATTTCATAATTATAAGAACTTGATCAAATTTCTATCAACAGATGTGGCAGTTGCATGAGAGTTTGTCTTAGGCAACTGTCGAAAAAGCAAAATCAAAATAGTTGTTTTATAGATAATTGTGTATTAAAAGGAAATGGGAAGGTCGCGAGACTATCCCTTTTTTTTGTGCCTAAAGAAGGAATTTGCCCTCAGGTTGCGACGTGATAATAAATGTGAATAGCGATTGATTTTATCAAAAATCTTTCTATTTTTGACCCAATTTTTTTTCACTACAACTAAACATCAATTATCATGGAGAAAATTTTACCGCTATTCGCTATCGCATTGCCACTTTTCCTGCACTCATGCTCAGGCGACGACATGCCCAGTAATCTCAACACCTATGAGAAAGCACTTGTGGGCTCCTATATCGAAGAAACCAAAGATTCAACCGAGATGTTCTACTTGGTTTTAGATAAGTACAAAACCGGCTCTATCATCATGAAAAATAGAGGTAAAATCAAGGAGTCGGCAACATTGCAATGGAGTGCTACCCAAGATAAAATTATCACAAAAGTCAAAAGCACATTGACAAGAAAAGAAATAATCGACACCACAGGCTACATTTTGCAAGGCAACACCTTGATTGCCGGCGAAATCACCTACAGACGCCAATAAAACCCACACATCAAAAAACGCAAAAAATCCCACGGATTGACACGGATTTAAAGATTATAATATATCTACCGGTATTCTCCTTAAAAATCCGTGTCAATCCGTGGGAAAATAATCTATCAAAGATATAGAATTGAGAGCAAGGACTTAGCTCATGTATTGGGGGTGGTGTCCCAAAAGTTGAGACTGGGCTGGGCCGGCTTGGCAGTGGTCACAAAGTCGTGCTTGTCGAGCACTTTGCCACGTTGCAAGAGGTTTGCCACATGTAGTCCAATGGCACGCGACATCACAATATCATCGTGCTTGCCATCAATCGCTCCAAAACGCCCCATGGGTTTGTGCTCATAGTAGCTCATTTCGTCAATGGCATCGCTGTCGCGCTCAATGTAGCCACCATCACGCACCAGTGCAATCAGCCGATGAATGATAGAGCCTTTGGTGCTGCGATTGGTTTGAAATCCGGGCTTGCGCTTAGCTCTAAAGTAGAGGTTGCCATAGCTGCGAGCCAATTCATTTAAAATGTACACGGCATCGTCGCCATCGGTTTTCTCGGTTTCGAGCGTGTTGCTCTCAAACACCAAGCAAGCATGGTCATAGAAACTTGCAAGCCGGGCAGCCTTCCATGCCAGCAAGTCGTGATCGATGTGACCACGCCATTGTGCCACAATTTCCATTTTATCGTCCACACTCTCCCCACGGTCGATTACTGTGATCACCGAGAAATCGGCATGCTCGCCACGGCCACCCACATCAACTGCCACCACATAGCGATTGCGTTGCTGTGAGTGTTGAGGCATGGCCCAAATTTTGAGCAATGCACTATTGTTTTCAACGAGCCTAATGCCCTTGAGCGAGCGATCGTGCCCCATGATGTCGCCCATGAACAAGGGAGCCTTGCACCCCTCACGCAAGCGGTCGAGACCGGGCAAGTCAAACACACAGCTACCCGTGTTGGCAAACGCCTCAATGTCGTTGCCCGGAAATTCGGCCATCATCATGTTGTGGGTGCCATAGGCTTTGCGCTTGTGGTGATACCAGTTGATCATTTCGAGCGTGCACCCCTCGCGCCACAAGTCGCGTTCATAGTCGTCGATGCTGTTCCACAACTCCTGCACATTGGCCACCGGCTGGCGATAAATTTCAATTTCGTGCCACGGCACAAACAGGGCGGTTTTGTCGCTCTCACCTGCCTTGGCTTTGAGCCACTCCTCATGAAAAAAACTGCCCACGCCATTGGCTGTCGACTCCATCACCACAAGACTCAAACCTCCCAACAAGATCGAACCATCAACCGAGCGAATGAGATCTTCGGGCTTGTGCATGGGTGTTTGTGGCCAAAATGCCACTTCGCTCAAGTGTGCCATGGCAATGTCGAAGCCACGCACGGCATCTTCGCTATGGGCCGAGCCCATAATCACCAAGCAATCGCGCCCTTCAATGATTTGAGTAGAGCCTCCCCCTTCATAGCCCTTGAACCGAAGTTGGGCACCATCATCAAGCATATTGCGCGGATAAAAACGCAACAACTTGCTATACATGCCCTTAATGGCCTTGCTCGAATTGCGCTTGTGACCACAAATGAGGCTATTCCAGTTGCGCTTGAGCACAATTTGAATCCATGCCATATACATGAGCACCAGCGTAGAACCTCCCCACTGGCGAGCCTTGAGCAAAATGAGCCTGATGCCCTGCCCCAATAGTCGCTGACGCTCCAGCTCGGCAAGCACGCGACGTTGCGGGGCATTGAGATGCAACTTCACATTGCGTCCCGTGACCTTGTCGCGAATGGTGGCACAAGTGGCGCACCAGTATTCAAAGTCATACTTGATGCGCACCTTGCCATAAGCCGTGACATCGAGCATTTCCAAGTTTTTCTCGTTCTCTATCATGGGCATAGGCAAATTCACCCTGCCGGCACAAGGCAAGTTGCGCCATGCCCGATTGCCACAAGCCCCCTGTCCCGTGATGGGGTCATAGGCTGTGGCGAGCAAGGCCACCCGCCGCTTGTTTTCTTGAATAATTTCGTCGATTGTTGTGTTTTGGTTTTTCATGATAATCCACTTTTCTTCTTAAACCCCAATCGGTCATTAGGTCGCAATAAGAAAATATCTTAGGCTTTTCCT
>CAMYCE010000044.1 GCA_947254205.1 uncultured Prevotellaceae bacterium | reverse complement strand
TTACTCAAAATAATTTGACAAAAACAAAGAAACCTAATGACCGATTGGGGTTAAATACAACAACTCACACGAATTTAACGCAGAATTGATGGAATGTGAGCCCGTGAGTCACAAGAAAATCATTGCCCCACACCAATAGTATCGCCTTAACTCCGGTCTCCTGACTCCTTCAACTCCTCCCCAACCCTTTCTCTGAAAAAAAAGGTGCAGTGATATATTTTTTTGATAAATTTGTGACTCGCCATGCAACCTTTTGCACCACATGGTGCATCTAATGCATGTAAACGCAACAACAACAAACATTCATTAAACACAACCTAATGATAATGAAACATTTAATATTCACACTGGCCATTGCATGGGCAACCCTCACAGCGAGCACTCCTTGCTGGGCCAGCAACACGAGCATCAGCACCAAGGGCGACACCACCATTGTGATTGAAGACGGCGACACCACTATTGTGGCAGGAGGTATGCCTTTTATCTCCAACATCATTAAACGTGCCCTCAACGACACCCTTGCAAGCACCGAAGACCTTGCCGAGATTGAGAACGACAACAATGAGCCTATCATCGACAATTTCAACGAAGAAGCCTTCACGCGTCGCCAAGAAGCCATGCACGACATGGTGCGCGACATGATGAGCTACATTGTGATGGGCAGTGTGTTTATCGTGTTTTTTGCCCTGCTATTCTATTACCTGCACCGTCGTGCCAAATATCGCATAATGGAAAAGGCCATCGAGAACAACTACCCCTTGACGGGCACCATTTTGGGTAATCAAACCATCGTCACTCCCCCCGATCCACAGCCTGCTCAACCCATTGGTTCCGAGTCAAAACAACCCCACGAGCCTCTCAACATGGCATCGAGCATCACATTCGATCAAGCCAGCCCACTCATCAACTGGAAGGCTTTTAAAAAAGACTTCATCTTGTGTGCCATTGGCCTTGTGGCTGTGCTGTTTTTCACCATCGAGGGGGTGGGATTTCTTGCCGCAGTGAGCTCAATCATGCTCATCATTGGTGGTGCCAATGCCTTTGTCACCTATCAAGACCAAAAACGCTTGATTGCATGGCAACTCAGCCAAGCACAATCCAAGCCACAGCAACCCTCCACCACTCAGCAACCGCCCGTCTTCACGCCACAAGAGGACAACCAACCTCAACAACCACAGCAGTAACACTCACTACAAGATGCTGAGCAAACTCGAAGAACTGAAGTTGATTTCGCAATGCGCGCTTGCCGACAACAGGCGCGCATTTGGCCAGCTTGCCGAGGCCTATCGCCCACAGCTGTGCCGGTTCTTGCTCAACCTCACTGGTGGCGACGTGTTTCTGAGCGACGACTTGGCACAGGAAACCATGGTCAAGGCCTATATCAACATTCGCAGTTTCAAGGGATTGTCGAGTTTTGGCACATGGCTCTACCGCATTGCCTATAATGAGTTTTACAACGAGAAGCGACGAAGGCACGAGGAGAGCATACCCACCATGGACACCTCTGGCAGCGACACTCCAAGACCCATGGAGCACCCTGATATCAACTCGGCCCACATGACCGAAACGCAGCTCACCGTGCACGCTGCTTTGCAATGTCTCAACGACAACGAGCGCACTGCCGTGACGCTTTTTTATATCGAAGACCTGCCCATCAAGAAAATTGCAGTCATCATGCAATGCTCCGAAGGCAACATCAAGTCGATGCTACACCGAGGCAAGGCCAAAATGGGAAAATATATTAACTTTGAACAAAATTACAACTTGATATGACAACAACGAAGCGCAGCTCCCACGACGAGAAACTGGCACGATTGCTCAAGCATGGAAGCATGGAAGCCAAAGAAAATGAGTGGTTCACACCTCGCCTACTCAACAAGCTACCCACCAAGAAACCCAAGTCGAAGCGATGGATAGCCCACTTGCTCTATGTGGTGGCACTGCTTGTGTGTGCCGGTAGCTGGGCATGGTCGATTCATGCAGGCAGCAACCTCACTGCCATCACAGTGCGCGATTTGCTCGCATTCACCTTCATGATTGTGATCACGCTCTTGCTGGTGCTAAGTGCCACACGCCACTTCATCAACGCCGACTAAGCCGCGCATGAAAGGGAAGTGAAGGAGGAGTAAGAGGGAAGTGATTTTTTTTTTGGGGGGGAGTGAATGGAAAGAGAGTAGAAATATCAAGGATTTTCACAGCCCAAGGATAGATAATCCCCTAAAAAACTTCCCTGATTCCCTTCGTCAAATCCATATAATTCATTGTTTTTCAAGCAACAAACACAACCATCAACCGTATTATCTCCTCACTTCCCCCTCACTTCCATTTCACTTCCTTTCACTCCCAATTCTCTCCCCAATGTGCTGTAACTTTTTGCAAATAGGCGCGCGCTTGGGCATTGCTCACCTTGGCAATATCGGCAACAAGTTTAGATTTTTCAATACTGTTATAATCTATCAGGCTCTCCAAATCGTTCAGCAAGGCATTGTGATTGATGCCCTTGTTGGTAGCCAGCCATTTCAACACTCGTTGTGCATCTTCGCGATACAAACATTCGAGCAAGCACTTCATGCGAGAGTCGATGTCGCTACCACTGCCATCGATGCCGTCATGCACGCTATTGTAGAATTGGCGCAATTGACTTAACCGGTCGAGCACATCGGCACTGCTGTGTGGCATGCTCTCAATATCGCTCATTTTGAGCTCGACCAGCCGACTTGGATTATAGCCCTCGCATTGGTCAACCCTCACATCTTGTGCAACGAGATGCCCCCGTGCATTGATGAAATAACGCTTCACGCGCTTGAGACTGGAAACATGGGCCAGAGGCTCATAGCCAGTGTTGCCCTTAGCCTTCTTCACCTCGGTAACCTCTTGGCCCTCACGCAACTCAAAGGCAGTGGTAGAGGAGAATGTGCACTCGGTGTTGCCACTGCATTGCAACCAACTATTGCCCAAGCCCACGGGCACATGTTGGACGCTGTGCCACCCCATTTGCACACGCATCACATCGGTGCGGTTGCCCTTGTTGTCGTAGATACACACATAGTCGCTTGCATTGTCACGAGTTTTCACCATGAGCAGTGCCAAGGTGTAGTGCATGGGCAGTGCCTTGATGCCCTTGAGATAGACATCGTGCTCGCGCAACTCAATGCACTCAAAAACGCCACCAAGCAAGCTCACACTTTGCTTGGGCGTGAGGAGCACAGGCTGGCAGGAGCCCACACTATCGGGAGGCACGATGGGAAATTCGGTGGCAACAACAAGACTGTCAAAATCTTTAATATCCAGTTCTTTTATAAAATCAAAGTCACTACTCAACACCTCTACCTGCTGGCCATGGCGGTTGGTCATCTTGGTCTTTTTCTCTTCACATGATGCAAGCCACAACATGCCCACGGCGAGGCATAGCATTATAATTCTATCAAGTTTCATTCTTAATTATCATTTATTTCTACTCGGCGGATTTTCTTGTTGGGTAGAGACGATGCATCGCTTTCACACAAGCATAGTACCCGCCAATAATTCTACTTCAAAAACTTCATGTCAGCAAACGATTATATTTTTTCAATTTCTATTTTCAACCCACTGCCCCCTCCAGTCCCCACTGGGCGGTGAGCTTTTCCATATAGGCACGCTCCTCGGGATTTGTCATTTTTTCTATCGCAACAACAAGGTCATACTTGTCGATATAGCCCGTGCTAAGTAAACTTTCAAAAACCTCCACCAAGTGATTGGTGCTCTTGTTGCGATGTGTGGCCATCCACTTCAAAACCTGCTGGGCATTAATACAATAAAATCCGTCCAAGACAAACTGCATCCTGCAATAAAGATCTTCGTCACGATCTTCCAACGCTTCATCACGCTTGGGGCCAAACATCTCTTCATGCAAGCTATTGAGCAGGTCGAGTTGCTTGTTGCTACTGTGGGGCAATCCTTCAATGTCGTCTATTTTTGTCATTACAAGCCAATAGGCATCAACGCCCACACTTTGCTTCGTGATAGTTTTACCCACCACAAAGTGGCCTTGAGCATCAATATCATATTGCTTCACGCGCTTGAGCACAGCCACATCTTTCACCTTCTTTGCAGGGCTATCGGGTTGCTCTTCATTCACAATAATGTGACTCGTGACAAAGCTCTCTTGCAATTCAAAATGGGTGGGCGCTGTGAAATGGCAATGTGTGATGCACTCATTTTTCACCGCATGGCCTTGAGGCATATGGTCGGGATATTGACCAAAGATGGCATGCCACTGGTTGATCACCGCCATTGCATCGGTTCTCTTGCCTTGCTTGTTGTGAATGCACACATAATCAAAGGTGCCATCGCCACATTCTACCGAATATAGCACCAGCGTGAGGCCGTGGGGCAAAGCTTTGATGCCCACAATCGATGCACCCCCTGATTTAATCAACTCCTCATTAACCACCCCCGACAACAATGCCACGCCTTGTGTTTTGCTTAGATGCAGGCTATGGTTCGAGAAACTATTGCCGTCAAACGTGTCTACAAACTCCAAACTATCAAGTTGCGTGATTCCTAATTTTTTGAGAAATGTGAAATCACTCTTCACCCTCTCAACTTGTTGTTGCGACTTGCCATTGCCAGCCGTCGAGCCCGCTTGAACATTCTTGCCACATGCCACAAGGCTCAAACCCATGCATGCCACAAGGCTCAACGAGAAAATCCTATACTTTTTCATTTCTATCTATTTTTTTTTGCTAAATCGGTCATCGTGTGGCACTTTTCCATGCTTTCAATATCCAACTTGCAGGTTTAACTCATATCACAAAGATAAACATTTTCTAAACACCAACCCTTTCTTGATGCAAAAAAAATCAAGAAAGGGTTGAATTTTATTTAAAGATTTAACTTTTGAGCCAACAGAAGTGTGCTTCTGCTACCCCAAGATGAATCAGCGCGAGAGAATGTTCATTTTCCACGACACACCCACGTTGATTCTCGACTCCTTGTCGTGCAAGAAGGCATCGGGAGTGGTGTTGTCGCCAAAGGAGTAGCTATAGTTGGCATGCAAGCGCAACTTGTCGTTTTTGAGAGGATAGTAGTTGATGCCGGCACCCACACGAGTCATCTCGGTGCCCTTGCCCAAGGTGAAGTCGCGATCGTGATCGGTTTTGTTCACGTCATAGCTCACGCGTGCCCAAGCATCAACACTCTTGGAGAAGATGTAGTTGAAACGGCTCATAATCGAGAAATCCTTGAAAAACACGGCTTGCCCCTTGGCTGCACGATTCACCACGTCGATGTCCCACACAATATTTTGCCCCAAGTCGAAGCGGTTGCCCAAGGAAATGAAGTTGATGTAGCTACCAGGAGTGTACTCGATCATGTTCACCGACCATGACGAGTGAAACAGCCCATAGTTGCCATACCACATGAGGTTATAGGACCACAAGTCGGCAGCCTTGCCGGCACGGGCTTCATACATCTTGCGGAAAGGGCTCTCACACACTTGAGCCATAAATTCGCTGCGCTTGTCGGCAGTTTTCCATCCGGCAGTCACACCCCACTGGTAGCAGGCATAGTGATAGCAAAATTCGCTCAAGTGAAACACATCGATGGGAGCGGGATCGAGTTCCCAACCACCCAAAAGGGCTACCCACTTTCCTGCCATGAGAGTCACACGGTCGCTGGGTTTATAGGCCACATAGAGCCAGTCGGTAGCATCAAAGAAGGATTTATCTTTGTTGATGCCATTGAGGCGCTGACGATATTTATAGGAGAAATGGTCGGAAATGTCGCCTTGCAAAAACACATCAACAATGTTGCCACGCAACCCTGTGCCTGCATCATTTTTTTCACCATCGATATAGCCACGATCATAGTCGGCACGCGCTTCAAGGCGCAAGTCCACAGTCTTGCGCTCGGTTGCCTCTTGGTCTTGAGCCAATGCGGCAGGCCCACAAGCAAGCAACAGGAAAATCAGCATTAAGTTTTTCATCATTCTTATTGTTTTCTTTTTAGATTCAAAATCTTTATAATAGTGCAATGACTGTGTCACATGCCACCCTCAAAAGCATTGCAGGGCTTTTTTTTTGACACAGTCATTTTATCAATATCAATTGATTGCCAATTAATGGTCAGACAATTTGAGCAAGCTCTTCTTGTTCCACAGGCCATACACCGAGCTCACCACGTAGGATGTCATAAACGACTTGATATGTTCTTTGTGCATGAAGTCGATGAGGCTGGAGAACTCGTCTTGAGTCAAAACCACCTCAAGCTCAACTTTGGCTTCCTTGCTGTAGCCACCAGTCACGTTGCGCATGGTGATGCCACGCTTGATGTCTTTTGACACAAAGTCAACAATCTTTTCATAGTCGTCGGTGATGATGTTGACAAGAGTTTTGGCGTTGAGATTTGCCATGAAATAGTTCACAATCAAGCCATTCACCCAAGTTCCAATCAAGCCAATAAGCACAAGGCCCACAGGGTTGATGGCAAAGGCTGTGCAGCAAATAGCACCACCACCAATGGCAACCGAGGTGCCAAGGCTCACATGAGTGTATTTGTTGATGATTTTTGCCAAAATGTCAAGACCACCGGTCGAGGCATTGATGCTAAACAAGATGCTCTGCGAGGCACTGAGCACAAGCACAAAGCACAGCAAGTCAAACCAAGGGTTGGCAATCCATTGAGCAGTTTGCCCAATTTGAACGGCAAATACCGAACGCTCGGCCATGCCAGGGAACATTGCACCCAAGAAGTCGATCATGGGACCAAGAATGAGGGCCGTGTAAACGGTTTTGGCACCAAACTCATTACCAATGAGCACAAAGGCCAAGACAAGCAAAATGGCATTGATGATGGCAATATAGGTTCCCACCGACAAGATGGGGAACAGTTTTGCTACAACAATCGACAGACCAGTGATAGAACCCACAATGAGCTTGCTGGGAATCAGGAAGAAATAAACTGCAATCGAGGCAACAAACATGCCTGCTGTCATAATAAACAACTCAATCCAGAATTTCTTGGTCTGCAATTGAGCCACAAACGAAGTCAAAAGGCCATTAAATTTCTCGGCCAATGACAAGTTGCCTTGCTTAACGTTTTCCATTTGTTTTTACAATTTTGAATAAGGATACCTTGAGTGCAAAGCCTCAAATTTGGTATTAATTAATTAATCACAGAGTTAATTTTACAATTTTGGTGCAAAATAACGAAAACAAATTTGCTCCTACAAATTTAAAAGCAAAAAAATGATTGAATAACTCACAAATCGGCTAACCTACTATTATAAGGCACTTTGCACTCGCTTACATTTTAAAATAAAAAATGCAAAAAAAATGAGAAAAAACAAGAAACTACATTTTTCTACCAACGACGTTATCACAAAAAACAAAAATGACTGGCACAGCCGTTCAAACATCGCCCCTTGATTTCAGCACACCCACACCCTTGGTTCAATAAAAGATGAGATTCTTGCTTTTCAAGCTAATTTTATTAATTTTGCAGTAGCAAATGCAATAGTTTTTCACGACACATTCCACCATTTCAATGAGCAATCTTTCAAACTCGACAAGCGAAATCGACATTCAGCACCCCGAATTTTGGACGCTACAACTGAACCTGTGTGAAAAGTCGCTATTATTTTCACTGCACGACATCGATGAAGACAACTCACTGATTGTGGGCAACATCAACCTCGACTTGAGTGGCAACAACTATCTCAAGGCTCTTGAAAATGCAGTGTATGACAACCCTGTGTTGCTCAACGACTATCGCAAGGTGAGGGTGATGGCCGAGTCGAGCCATTTTGCTTTGCTCCCTCCACAATTTGGCACCGAAGACGATGCTCTTGAAGTTTTCAAGGCACAATTTCCCAACCACGAGGGCGACTTTGCCCTGTGCACATTGCCTCGATGCAATTGCCACATCGCCTTTTCAATGCCCGAGGGAGTGATGCCTTTCTTGCAACGCACCTTCAACATGCCACCCGTGTTTCATCACCTCTACCCCTTGTGTGAGCACTACAAGGGGCACGATGCCAATCGTGGCGTGGCGTGCATGCACCTCAATCTGCGCCAAGATTTTATCGACATTGTTATTATCAAGGATCATGAGCTTGCCATGGCCAACACCTATAGTTGCTCGCAGGCTCAAGACATTGTGTTCTACACCCTGCACGCATGGAAAGCCTATGCCCTCGATGCCACCAAAGATGAGCTACTGCTCACAGGTCCTAAAAACTTGCGCGACATGGTGACAGGCTCCTTGCGCCAATACATTGGCTATGTGATGCCGGCAATTTTCCCTGCATCGGCACTCAAAATAGGGCAAGATGCAGTGAAAGCTCCTCTCGAACTCATACTCTTAGCCTTATGCGAATAATTAGCGGAAAATATGGGCGGCGACGTTTTCAAGTGCCCACCAACATCACAGCACGCCCCACCACCGACATGGCACGTGAAAACATCTTTAATGTGCTTGAAAATTTTGTCGATTTTGATGGGCTCACTGCCCTCGATCTCTTTGCCGGCACGGGTGCCGTGAGTTTTGAATTTTTGTCGCGTGGCTGTGCCACTGTCACTTGCGTTGAAAAAGCAAGCACGCAATACAATTTCATCAACAAGGTGAAAAAAGAACTGGCCGACAGCAACATTTTCCCCATTAAGGGCGATGTGTTTAAGTTCATCGCCACCTGCAAGCAACAATTCGACCTCATCTTTGCCGACCCTCCCTATGATTTGCCCAATTTTGCCGAAGTGCCCGAAAAAATTTTGCAGTCGAGTATGCTCAAGCAGGGCACTATCGTGATTGTCGAGCACAGCAAAGCCCACAACTTTGCCTCACTGCCCGGTTTCGTCCAGCAGCGGGTGTATGGAAAAGTGAACTTTTCTATTTTCAAAATAGAAAAGCCCACTTCAACAGAGTTGTTATAGATAATTGTTGTTGTTAGATGCTCACCTCGCCACACAAGGCGTTGTTCATGTAGGTCTTCACATTGTGGGGAGCAAGTCCCAACCCAAAGAGATACATGAGCTTGGTGATGGCGGCCTCGCTTGTGATGTCGTGGCCACTTATCACCCCTGCTTGAGTGAGACGGTTGCCCGTTTCATAGAGCTTGTCGTTGACACCTCCATTCACACACTGCGTGACATTGATAATCACAAGACCACGCTCGTTGGCCTCTTTGATGAGCGACAAGAACCAGGGCTCGCTGGGGCTATTGCCGGCACCATAGGTTTTGAGCACAATGCCCTTCATGTCGGGGGTGTTGAGTAGATACTTGAGCGTGCTGGGAGTCATGCCCGGATTCAGCTCCAAAAACATCACGTTGGGATCCATGTTGTAGCGCACCTTGAGGGGACGTTTTGAAGGCACACGATAGAGTGCGTCTTCGCGAAACGAGATGCCCAACCCAATTTTGGCCAATTCGGGATAATTGTTGCTCTTGAATGCATTGAAATTATCGGCACTCATCTTGGTGCTGCGATTGCCTCGCCACAAGTAGTTTTCAAAGAGAATGGCCACTTCACGCACCATGGGATCGCCATTTTTGTCGACCGCAGCCGCCACTTGAAGGGCTGTGATGAGATTTTCCTCGCCATCGGTGCGCACTTCGCCAATGGGCAGTTGCGAGCCAGTGATAATCACGGGTTTGCACAAGTTTTCAAGCATGAAACTCAAAGCCGAAGCAGTGAATGCCATAGTATCGGTGCCATGCAACACCACAAATCCATCATACTTGTCGTAGTTGTCCTCGATAGCACGCGCAATATCGCTCCAATGGCTGGGACTCATGTTGCTACTATCAATGGGCGGGTCAAACTGAATGTTATCAATATCATAATCAAGCATCTTGATTTTGGGGACATTATCGATGAGATGCGTGAAATCAAAAGGGTGCAACGTGTGATCGACAGGATTTTCCATCATGCCAATCGTACCACCGGTGTAGATGATGAGTAGTTGTGGGCGTTTATTTTCCATGCTCTAATTTTAAATTGGCAAATTGTTAGTTTATGTCGCAAAGATAATAATAATATTGGGATTCCAAAGGAAGGAGCCCCAATATTTCTTTAGGCTTTATAGCAAAATGTTATCGTCCTATTATTCAGAGCCTTTTTCGGGCACAGCACGTTGCTGTTGCTCATCGAGCATGTTTGCATAGCCTTTTTTAAAAGCTTTATCAAAAAACAAGGCTTGATAGTCGAGTGCATTCACCCAATAGGCCCAAGTGTGCCCGCCGGGCCTGATAGTGAACTCATGCGCTATTTTGTGCTTCATGAGCAACTCATGAAGGTTGCAATTCACCTCATAGAAGAAATCTTCGCTTCCCTCGTCGATTGCGATGTTTTGTCCCGATTTTATTGTGGGCACAAGGCTCACCACCGTGTGTTGTTTCCACACCTCATGGTTGCTTTGATAGTCGCCCAGTCGCTTGGCAATGTTCCACTTGCCCGGAAAGCGACTAATGTCGACACCTCCACTCATGCTACCACACGACCCAAACACTTGCGGGTGACGAAATGCCAGCCACAAGGCTCCATGCCCGCCCATGCTCAAGCCTGTGATGGCTCGCATGTGGCGACTATTAAAGGTGCGATAATGACTGTCGACATAGCTCACAAGTTCGCTCGACACATAGGTTTCAAATTGCATGGCAGGGTCGATGGGTGAGTCAAAATACCAGCTATCTTGCCCGTCGGGACACACGATAATCATGCCATAGCGATTGGCTATCAACTCGAGATTGGCTTTTTTGCTCCAGTTGTCATAGGCTCCACCAGCACCATGTAGCAGGTAGAGCACAGGATATTGCTGATCTTGTGGACCCTCATAGTATTGCGATGGCACCACCACCACGTTTTTGATAGCGCGTTGCATTTTTTGGCTTTGCACCTCAATAGTGTCGGTTTGTGCTCGATATTGGCGAGGCAACCGGGTTGTGATGTTTTGAGGCTGGGCTTGCACTATCGGCAACATGCCCCCTCCCAACAATAGCGTTAAAGCCAATAGGCATTTTCTAATCGTCTTATTCTTCATTTTCAATCATTTAGCGTTTTTCTTTAAAAAAATCTTGCATAAGTTGGGCACATTCTTGTGCAAGCACTCCCCCCTCAACTATGGTTTTCTTGTGGAATGGCCGGTCGCAAAAAGTGTGATAACCACGCTTGGCATCTTCACAGCCATAGACAATGCGCGATATTTGGCTCCACCCCAAGGCGCCTGCACACATGAGGCAAGGTTCAACAGTCACATAGATTGTGCAACCTTTCAGATATTTACCTCCCAAATAATGGCTCGAAGCCGCAGTGATGGCTTGCATCTCGGCATGTGCCGTGACATCGGTGAGCGTTTCGGTGAGATTGTGCCCACGTCCAATCACGCGTCCGGCTCCCACAATCACTGCTCCAATGGGCACCTCGTCGCGCTCCATGGCTGCTCTTGCCTCTTGCAGGGCAAGGCGCATGAATTTTTCATCGTCGGCAGTGATCATAGGCACACTTTTTTAACGTAATTTCCCACCATCACCACATACACCCTGTTGCGTGGCAAGTCGATAATCTCGCCACTGGTGGCACTGCGCGAGTAGTAGAGCATGCCATACATGTCGTACACTCTCACCCACTTGCCATAGTTGTCGCCCGTGATGTAGAGCAAGCCATCTTGCACATAGATTTCGGGAACGGATGATTGCACTTTTTCAATGTTCTCGACAGCGGCAGGAGCTATATCGAGTTGCACCACATCGGCATCGCTCATCATGGTGGTGGGCACGATGCTATAGGTGACACGATGATCGAGAATGGGCACATAGTAGCTCTCGGCTGCAGTGAGTGCCACCAACTCATCGTCGGCATAAATCTTATAGGCCAAATTTCCACCCAAGCGCAAGCGCATGTAGTGGTCGTTGTGGTGTTCAAGTTTGCCACTCATGGTGAGCGAGATGTCTTCGTTGGGAAACACCCTGAAGGTGCTATCATTGCCCCACACGGCATTGTCCTGATAGGCATTGACGGCATCATAGTCGGGCACCACCACATCAACGCCTTTGGGGGCTATCAATGCAGTGCTGTCGGGCGTTGCCGGAGGCATGAGGGCTGCACAATACAGTTCATAGAGATTGTGACAATTGCCGAAGCTGTGTGCACCCACATAGGCCAGTGTTGAAGGCAGGAGTGCCGTGTGTAGTTGCGAGCACGACTCAAAGGCATCACCACCAATCGAGTCGACTCCCTCGGGCACAGCCACATTCACTATCGCAGTGCCTGCAAGCATTGCAGTGCTCAAAGTTTTAAGCCCCAAGGGCAAAGTGATGCTTGCAAGGTCTTGAGCATGGGCAAAGGCCGAAACACCTATGCGCGTCACCGAGTTGGGCACTTGCAACTCGGTCACCTTCGACTGCCAAAATGCACTATCGCCAATGGCTGTCACAGGGTAATTGGCTCCGTCATAATACACCCAATTGGGAATAATCACTGTTCCACTATAAGGTTTTTTATCATGAGTGGGCACCCGCAGCACCGTCGCTTCACCGCCGGCAATAGAATAATAGAGATTGCCTGCCTGAAAAACCTGAGCGCAGGCAAGCACAGCCACCAAGGGCAATATCAATGCAAATATCGTTTTTTTCATTACTATCAACTTCATTGACGTTGTTTCACTATTCGCGATAATACACTCGCTTCACTCGTGGCGACACACTCGTTAAAATCTCATAGGGAATGGTGTCGCGTGCTTCGCTCAACCGCTCAATGGGAATGTGCTCGCCAAATATTTCAACCAAGTCGCCCACTTTGCACCGGGCATCGGTGACATCGACCATGACAGCGTCCATGCACACGTTGCCCACCGTGGGACACAGCGTGCCATTGATGCACACATGGGCATTGCCGTTGCCATAGTGGCGATCATAGCCATCGGCATAGCCAATGGTGACAGTGGCTATGCGTGAGTCGCGGGCAAGCACCCCTTTGCGACCATAACCAATGGTAGTGCCGGCTTTCCACTCCTTGAGGGAAATCACCACCGAGTGCAAGGCACTCACCGGCCACAGGGCGTCTTCCGAGCCGTCGTGCATGGTTTTAATGCCATAAAGCCCAATGCCAATGCGCACCATGTCGTATTGGTGCTTGGGGAAGCGCACAATGCCCGTGGTGTTGAGAATGTGGCGTGTGATGTGGTGGCTAAATGAGGCCTGCACCATCTCGGCACATGCTTCAAAACACTCAAATTGGCTCATGGTGTAGTCGTCTTGACTTGGGTCGTCGGCCACACACAAGTGAGAAAACACGCTTGACACCTTGAGCACGTCTTGCCCACGCAACAAGTCGATGACCTCGGGCAACTGCTCGCGCGTGAAGCCCAAGCGGTGCATGCCCGTGTCGAGCTTGAGATGCACAGGAAACCCGTGGGCACCATATTTTGATCCCTCTTTAATGAGCTCACGGCACTCTTCGAGACTATAAACCTCGGGCTCAAGCCGGTGAAGAAACATCGACTTATAGTTGACCACGCTGGGGTTGAGCACAATGATGGGCATGGTGATGCCTGCCTTGCGCAAGTCGACACCCTCGTCTTGCACAGCCACAGCCAAATAGTCGGCTCCACGGTCTTGCAAGGTCTTGGCAATTTCATAGGAACCTGTGCCATAGCCACCGGCCTTGACCATAGCCACAGTTTGGGTTGTGGGCTTAATCAACGATTTAAAGAAGGTGAAATTGTGAGCCAGAGCATTGAGGTCGATTTCTTCGACGGTTTGGTGTTGCTTGGCCTCAAGCATGTCGAGAATTTGGTCAAATTCAAAGTCGGGCGAACCTTTCACCAGTATGGTTTCATCGTCAAAATCGCCCTGCGACATCTTGTCGAGAAACTCGTGGGTTGATTCAAAAAAACGACTATTCAACCCTGCAAAATAACGGCCATAGCGACACATTCCCGGGCCAATGCCCACAAAGTGCCTGATGTGTTTAGACTTGAGCAACTCGCTCACCCTGATGTAAAGTTCGTCGGCATCAAAGGCCTCGGTCATGAGGTCGCTCAATATCACGGTGTTGGCTCGGTTGCTATTGCTTCGCCTCAACATAAACTCAAGGGCAAGAGGCAACGAGTTGTAGTCGCTGGTGTAGCCATCGGCAATAATGGTGCAGTTGTTCACTCCCTCAATCACATTGATGCGTGTGCCCACGGGCGTGAGCATCTTCATGCGCCGGGCTATCACCTCAACCGGTATTTTCAAGTAGAGCAACACAGCAAGGCAGTTGACCACATTTTCAATATCTCTATCATTAACAAAGGGCACCTCCAGCTCGTGACTCTCTCCCTCATATTCATAGGTGAGCACCGTTGTTTTCTCGGTTCTTGCCGTGTGCACGATGTGCAACACGCCACCGTCGCCATATTGTGTCCAAGCCACCTCGCTTGCCACATCAACATCGAGCAAGGGCTTGATTGTGGCCGTGACCAAGGGGGCGTCTTGGCAATAGACAATGCACTCGCAACTGGTGAGAATTTTTGCCTTTTCTTGTGCCTTCTCGGCCATCGATGCGAAGCCCTCGTTGTGCTCCTCGCCTATGTTGGTAATCACCCCTATCGTGGGTCTTATCATGGCTTGCAGGTTCACCATCTCGCCTGTGGTTGAGATGCCTGCCTCGATGATAGCGAGTTGTGTGTTGTCGTCAATTTCCCAAAGCGAGAGGGGCACACCAATCTGCGAATTGTAGCTGCGTGGCGAGCGCACAATTTTATAGTCGTCGCGCAACAGCTGATTGAGCCACTCCTTCACCGTGGTTTTGCCACGGCTCCCCGTGATGCCTATCACCGGAATGTGGAAGCGGCGACGGTGGCTCGTGGCAATGGCCTGCAAGGCTTCAAGGCTGTTGCCCACCACAAGAAAATTGGCATCGCTCATCGCTTGCCCCATGCCATCGCAACGCTCAACCACAAAGTTGCGCACTCCTTGATCATAGAGCCGGGCAATGTAGTTGTGACCATCGTTTTGCTTGGTCTTAATCGCAAAAAACAAGGTTTCAAGGGCATCGTTGAGCGAGCGAGAGTCGGTCAACAATTGGCTCACCACAGCCTCACTGTTGCACAATTGCTTCTCCTTGATGTGGAGAATGTCGGCTATTTCAGTTATCGAATATTTCATGAATCCTACAATAGATTGTTGATTTCTTTAATTTGAGCTATATAGGGATACTCCTTCACGAGATTTTGCACCACAGCGCGCGTGTCGGCATTAAAACGCTCCACCACCTCGCGGTTGCTGCTCATGGGGCGATGCTTGAGACGTTTCATCACGCGCTCACATCGCGCAATGGCTTGGCACGAGGCATCGTCGAAGTAGGAAGCCTGAAAAGCCTGCCAAATATACTCAATGGCCACCTCACTGGGGTGCACCATGTCGGGGGCATAGAAGCGATAGTCGCGCAAGTCGTCGAGCATAATTTCATAGGAGGGGAAATAGCTTGCATAGTCGCCATGCTTCGTTATCGCCTGCGACACAGCCACTCGCAACGATGCCTTGCTCAACGAGTTCATTTCAAGCCCATCGGCAATATGCCTAATGGGGCTCACCGTGAAGAGCACCCTGAGTTGAGGGTTGAAAGCGTGTAACTGCTCAAGCATGGTCACGAGCACGCCGGCAATTTGCTCCACGCCGGCCATGAGGCGCGTGAAATGGTGCTGAGGCACCTTGTGGCAATTGGCCACCACCCTGCCGTCGTCTTTGAGCCTATACACAACAGCCGTGCCCAGCGTCACCACAAGAGTTTGGCACTGCTTGAGGTGGGCATGAGCCATGGCTATGTGCTCATTCATGCGCCTCAAGGTCACATCTTTGTCGGCAAGCGAGTGGCGCGAGTGAAAGTCATAGCTATTCCACACGCCACTACCCTGAAACAAGTCGAGTCCGCGCACCGGCTCATTGGCAATGATGCGCTCCACGCTCGAGGCTATGCTATAGGGGTTGTAGAGAGCACCAAAAGGGTTGATTGCAACATTCATCATAGCCCCCCGCAACTTGCCCCCAATGTTGTCGCTAAAGCAAGAGCCAAGCATCATCATGGCATCGGCATGGTGCATGACTCCAAGATTGTCGGTAGTGCGTAGTGTGGTGCGAAAATCCATAATTCAAGTGTTGTTATTGTTGCAAGCCTCATCAAAGCGCAATTATTAACCTACAAATATACTCATATCATCAACAATCATAAAGAAAAATGGGTTAAATTTAGTTGCAACCCTCCACACAACCAAAACTTGACAACAACACAAAGCGGTTTCACCATCACTTTCACATAAAGCGCAAGGTGAAACCGCCTAATAATGAAAAAATTATCTCCTTTTTCCTTTTAGAATTGCTGTTTTGTGGCGTGGCGCGAGCCATCGGCACGGGTGGTGACCACGATGTTCAACCCGGCAAAGGGCTTGTCGCTCTCCATGCCTGCTATGTTTACATATTTCACGCTC
>CAMYCE010000043.1 GCA_947254205.1 uncultured Prevotellaceae bacterium | reverse complement strand
AAAAAAAAAAAAAACGGCTGTTTAGAATGTGTGGCGTAGACAAA
Organism: uncultured Prevotellaceae bacterium; assembly: GCA_947254205.1. Taxonomy (GTDB): domain Bacteria; phylum Bacteroidota; class Bacteroidia; order Bacteroidales; family Muribaculaceae; genus Sodaliphilus. The sequence continues at coordinate 17,184 of CAMYCE010000043.1, read as the reverse complement.
AAGAATAAGAGCCGTTGTTTCACAACAACGACTCCTTTCATCTTTATTTGATTTTACCTGATCTGTTTGATGTGTTAACTTAACCTTTACCTTAATCAAAATTGATTTTTAATTCTTGCAAATTTCCATTTTTCATGATTCAGTTGCAAGCTTTTTGCTAAATTCAGCAAAATATTCTATATTTGCAGATAAAATAGAGTAGAACAAGAAAATTATTCTTTAAAATCTATCATTGTTTAACTTAACAACACCTCCCCAATGCCTAATCATTTAGATCCAATCGATGTGAAAATTTTGCGCGCCTTGCAACAAAATGCCAAGCTCACTGCCAAGGAGCTTGCCGAGACGGTGCATCTCTCAACCTCTCCCACCTTTGAACGCCAAAAGCGACTTGAGCGTGAGGGCTACATCGAGAAATATGTGGCAGTTGTCAATCCCAACAAAGTGGGTAATGGCATGATTGTGCTGTGCAACATCAGGCTCAAGCAACACGACAAGGATTTGGCCACCGAGTTTGTCGATGCCATCAAGAAAATGGACGAGGTGACCGAGTGCTACAACACCAGTGGCGACTTTGACTACATGATCAAAGTGTATGTGCGCGACATGCACCACTATCAAGATTTTGTGATCAACCGCTTGGGTGCCATGGCAGCCGTGGGCTCGGTTCACAGCAATTTTGCCATAGGCACAGTGAAAGAAACCCACATTGTGCCCGTTTCTCGGTTAAGAATCAAATAGTTGTGAGGGTAGAGCTCTATCGCCTATTTGGGAATTCATTTTTTGATAATGCGTGCATAGTCAATGAGCACGGGGTTGAGTTGCTGACCATGCAGTTGCAAGGTGATTTCATTTTCACCTTTGAGCAGTTCAATCTCAATCATGTTGCTCATGTGCATGTTGAGCCACTCGCCTTGCCCTGTGGCTGGTAGCACAAGAGTGCCCTGCGGGTGGGTGTTGGCAAGCACTTGCATGGTGGGACACTCGGGCGCAATGTCGCCATTGGCATAGTGCAGGTCGATGAAATATGACCCTGCCATGCTTGTGTGGTAGTGCAACTTCACGATACTGCCACTTGGTGTTGCAGGGGCCTCAATCATGCCATTTTTGCGCTTGCCGGTGGCAATGGCTGTGCCCTGTTGTGCCATTGAAGCAAGATCGACACGGCAACCTGCGGGAATGATGTAGTGAGGTTTTGACAAGTAGCTAAAGGCCAATTTCCCTATGCCAATCAAGGCGTTGATGCTGAAGGGAGCATGGGTTCGGTGGCGCACAAATGTGGTGTCGCTCACGTTATATCTAATCACGCCATTCACCACCATGCGATATTCGGTGTTTTGGTCATAATTAAGTATTGTGGCAGTGTTGTCGAGGTTCCATCTCACAATGGGAGGTTGTGGCAGTCTAAATTTTTTGTCGCTCACTGTCACTTCCTGTTGTGCCCGATTTTTGTTTCTCAACTTGATAAACACAGTGTGGTGTCCATGCAACGATGCAGGGAAAAAGTTGTCGTTGCCTTCCTTGCCATCAATGGCTATCGACTCAATGTCGTTGCCAGTGCCCATGATGGTGATGTCGAGAGTTGCATTGCGATATTTAAAACCATCGATGTGTTTCACGCCCTTCATGAAAATGGGCACAAAGGGGTTGAATTCAATGCCATTGGGCAAAAAAGTCATGCCGGCAAACACTCGAAACATCATCGACACATTGGCTGTGGCACACCCCAAGTCGCTTGTGCTTGGCGCAATGGGCTCGCCATTATAGGCATTCCAAGCCATTTGATGGGCACAAAACAAGGCTTGGCTGCGATACAAGGCCCCTAAGCCCCGCCTGAGCATGTGCTCATTGTCGGTTTTGGCGGCGGCAAGATTCCACAAGGCCTGAATTGTGGGCGAGATGGTTTCGCTCAAGTTCACGTCTTCAAGACTTTCATAGTGTGGACTCGATGTGGGAATGCCAAAGTGGGTGGTGGGAGTGCGCATGATGAGCGTTTCGGCTCGGTCGTCGCTGGCCACATTCCACAGCACGCTCAGAGCCTGCCCCAAGTTGTCGATTCCCGGCGATTGCACAGGGTAGGGGGCCACATATATATATTGGCTGTAATAGCCATGCATTTCATTCCATAGTGTTTCGTTGATGGCATCTTTGAGCAGCAGAGCTTTTTCTCCATAGTTGGTTTCAATGCCCAACTCGTCGCTCATGTCGTTTAGAATTTCAAACGCTCGTTGATAGAGAATATTGGTTGTGAGCGATTGCGATTCATAAATGTCTTTCGACCTCATCCAACTGGGGTAGTATTGCGATTGCGTGAAGGTGAAGCGCAAGCCTCCATGCAAGAGGTGGGTGTTGTGATTGCAATTGAGGTCATAGTCTTTGTCTACCGTTTTTTTGATAACTTGATAGGCATAGTTGAGCCATTGCCTATTGCCTGTCACTGCATATATTTCCCACGCTGCGGCAGCCCACGAGAGGTCGTTGGCATAGATGGGCCATGCACTGCCAGCGTTGTGACTTCGGTCGATTTCGCCATGGTGCACCTTGCTTTTGAGCGTTTCGATAGCCCCTTGCGGGTCGAGATAGGCCAGCGACAGCATGATGGGATAGTTGAGATTGCGGTGTGAGTTGAGTGGGGTTGAATAGCCTTGATGGGCGATCGATTTGGCTTTACTCGAGGCAATGCTTTGTATCGACATGTTGTAGAGCGCATCAATGAGTTTTTGCCCTGTGCTCACGATTGCATAATTGGGGTTGGGCTTCTCGATTTTCCACTCGGCATTGCGTTGCTTCACCTGTGTGGGAGGCAACAGCGATAGCGTGATGGCAAAAATGTGCTCTTGCCCGGCCATGGGCGTGAGCTTCAATATTGAGTTTTGTGTCAAGGAGTTGAAATTCCATGTCATGGGCAACATGTTGCCGGCAATCCACACCCCCTTAAATTCGCTCTTAAAAATGGTGTCGCCTGTTGTGGCAACATAGTAGCCTTGTTCTTGAAACGAGCGCATCACCGGCCCCATGTCCACCTTGAGAGTCCACCTGCGGCTATCACTCTTGAGGCTATCAATAGCGAGATGCGAGGGGGCAGGCTCTGGCTGTCCCCATGCAACTGTGGTGTCGCAACCCACTATGGCATAGTGGCACAAGTTGGCAGCCATCTCGTTGTCATGGCCATTGAGGGCCAACCTGAATTTAATCACCCTGCTCAACGTTGCCTCGCTGTCGGCTGGCACATAGTTGCTCACAATGTGGGTGGCCGATAGTGCAGTTGCAATGTTGCGCCCTTGAATCACGCTGTCGCCGGTGATGATGTAGTCGTCGTTTTGAGCAATCACATCGTTGCTCATGTGGCTATTGCCACACGAGCTCAAAGCGAAGCCTGTTATCAATAAAATCAGCGGTGCTAACAACCAATTTCGCATCATCGCAACTGTGAGTTTTTTATCGTTGCAAAATAACTAAAAAAATGCCGATTAAGTCGAAAAAAAAAGCCGAATTTGGTGGTCTCGAAAAAAAACACGAAATTTGCACTCCCTAATCACACTATTAATAATTTAGATGAGACGCGTGCATTAAGCACTTTTTTAATGAGCAAGAAGAAAGACTTTCCTTGCCAAAAATGATTGAACAATGAGAAATGTAGAAGTAACCCCATGTGCAAAGCGTGGTTGCCAATTGCCACCTCATGCCCATCACCCCAATGCCTCCTTAGGGCTTAAAACACGCCAAGGCTATGTTGCATGGCCCATTCAGTAGAAGCTAAATTGAAGAAATCAAGTGTGGAGAAACTATAGTTTTTCGCACTACTCTGATGTTGATTTTTTTCGACAACCCCAATTTGGTGAGAGCATCTTCTTGCCAATTTTCAAAAAAAATGAAATCATGTGCATGTGTGTGTTGCACGGCAAGTTGATTTTTTTTAAAAGATATTAAAGGCATTAACCCCTAATACCGATTTTATTCATACTATTTTTTCCTAAGGCATCGCGATGTGATTTCGAGGTGCTTTTTTTGCGCCCTATTTATCCCAAATCGGTCATTAGGTGGCAATAAGAAAATATCTTAGGCTTTTCCTTGCCTTTGTCATTTATTTTGGTTCTTTTTGACTGCTTTTTCGGTTGTTTAGCCCGCTAAACGCCCTCAAAATCAATCAAAAATTACTCAAAATAATTTGACAAAAACAAAGAAACCTAATGACCGATTTGGGTTTATGAAACAGGGTAGAGACGATGCATGCATCGTATATTGATAATTAGTTTTTTTTTGAAAGAAATATTCTATAAAGCAACGGCAAATGCTCCCAAAAAAATTGTGGGGGCATTTGCCGTTGTGTGCAGTTTAGGGATTGTTGGGGGTTATTTTTGCTCTTGAAACATCTTGTCCATGTTCATGGCAGCTTTGCGACCATCGCCCATAGCGAGAATCACCGTAGCACCACCACGCACGATGTCGCCACCAGCATAAAGGTCGCCAATGTTGCTCTGCATGGTCTCTTCGTTCACCACAATGGTGTCGCGCTTGCTCACTTCGAGGCCTTTGATTGAGCTGGGCACAAGCTGATTGGGCGACACGCCCACAGCCACAATCACGATGTCGACGGGAATTTCCTCGATAGCGCCTTCCACGGGCACGGGTTTGCGACGGCCCGAAGCATCGGGTTCGCCCAGCTCCATGCGTTGCACCCTCATGGCACGCACATTGCCTTTCTCGTCGCCCAAATACTCCACGGGGTTGTGCAAGGTCATAAATTCCACACCCTCTTCTTTGGCATGGCCCACTTCCTCGCGACGTGCAGGCATCTCGTCCTCGCCACGGCGATACACAAGAATCACGCGCTTGGCACCCATGCGCAGGGCGGTGCGAGTGGAGTCCATGGCTGTGTTGCCACCACCAATCACAGCAATTGTGTCGCCTTGCATCACGGGGGTGTCGCCACCTCGGCCAGCTTGCATGAGGTTGATGCGGGTGAGATATTCGTTGCTCGACATCACTCCCTTGAGGTTTTCGCCAGGAATGTTCATGAAGCGAGGGAAACCTGCTCCCGACCCCACAAACACGCCTTTAAAGCCCATTTCGTGCAGGTCGTCGTAGGTGAGCGTTTTGCCAATGATAATATCTTTTTGAAAGTCAACGCCCAATTTGCGCAAACCTTCGATTTCAAAATCAACGATTGAGTTGGGCAAGCGAAATTCGGGAATGCCATATTTGAGCACACCGCCAATCTCGTGCAGTGCCTCAAACACGGTCACGTCATAGCCTCGCTTGATCATGTCGCCTGCAAATGACAGGCCGGCAGGACCACTGCCAATCACTGCCACCTTAATGCCATTTTTGGGGGCAACAGCGGGCAATTCTTGCGAGTCGTGATTGCGTTGCCAGTCGGCAGCAAAACGCTCAAGATAGCCAATGGCCACAGCAGGTTTCTTCATCTTGGTGTGAATGCACTTGCTCTCGCATTGTTTTTCTTGGGGGCACACACGGCCACACACGGCTGGCAAAGAGCTCGTTTCTTTGAGAGTTGCAGCAGCGTCGGCAAAGTGTCCGCGCTCTATGTTTTTGATGAATTGAGGAATGTTGATTCCCACGGGGCAACCCGTCACACACTGGGGGTTGTTGCAGTCGAGACAGCGCGAAGCCTCAACCACAGCTTGCTCCTCGCTGATGCCTTGGTTCACCTCCTCGTTGCAAGTGATGCGATAGTTGGGGTCGAGTTGAGGCATCTCAACTCTTGCAGTGGCAGTGCGCTCTTTGGCACTTTTGGCTGCACGCAGCTCCACGCGCCATTGCTCATTGCGAGCTTCTGCTATATTGTTTTCCATTACGGTGTTTATGTGTTTGTTATAGTTTGCTATATTTATTTAATGAGAAATATGATCAATTGAGGCGAGGGTCGCGATACCTACACCTTCAATCTCATGAGAAGCTCATCGAAGTCGATTTCATGAGCATTGAATTCGGGACCCTCGACACACACAAAGCGTGTTTTGCCTCCCACTGTCACTCGGCAAGCGCCACACATGCCTGTGCCATCAACCATGATTGCATTGAGCGAGGCCTCGGTGGGCACTTCATATTTCTTGGTGAGTTGTGCCACAAATTTCATCATGATAGCAGGACCTATGGTCACGCAGTAGTCTACCTTTTCACGCTTGATCACTTCTTCAACACCGGCAGTGACCAAGCCTTGCTTGCCATAGCTGCCATCGTCGGTCATGATGATCACGTCGTCGCTCGACTCGCGCACTTCTTTTTCAAGAATAATCAAGTCTTTGGAACGCCCTGCAAGCACACTCACCACTCTATTGCCGGCCGCCTTCATGGCTCTGATGATGGGCAACAATGGAGCCACGCCCACGCCACCGCCACAGCACAGCACGGTGCCATAGTTCTCGATGTGGGTTGCTTGACCCAGTGGGCCCACAACATCGGTGAGATAGTCTCCGGGTTCAAGGGCACAAATTTTGCGAGTCGATTCACCAATGGCCTGAATCACAAGCGTGATAGTGCCTGCCTTCACGTCCGACTCGGCAATGGTCAAGGGTATGCGCTCGCCATGCTCGCCATGGCGAATAATCACAAAGTGACCTGCACGGCGCGCTTTGGCAATGAGAGGAGCTTCAACCACCAGTTTGGTGACTTTCTCGGAAAATTGTTCTTTACTAACTATTTTGTTCATATGCTTGAAAGTAAATTAGTTTCTTAGGTAGTGACAAAAGTACTACTTTTTATTTTTTTGCCCAAAAATATGGCTTTAAATTCCCCTAAACTTCCCACGAGCAGGGCAAGTGTCAGCTAATATTGCTATATTTGTCAAAAAACAAATCGACTCATGACACAAAAGCTGAAAACTTGGCTTGCCCACACGATGTGGGCTATAGCAATAGTGGCATTGCCTGCCAATGCCGAGGTGAGCGTGGCACAAAGTAGTGTGAAGTCACTCAAAGTAGCTCCCTTGAGCAATCCCTACATGCCACCCATTATTTCGCTTGATGGTGGAGATTTCATTCAAGTGAATTTTGACTATCTCGACTATGATGTGCACTACCTGCGCTATCGCGTCACACATTGCGATGCGCAGTGGCAACCGTCTGACTTGGTTGAGAGCGAATATGTGAGCGGTTTCAACCAAGCCGACATCACCCAATATGCCCAATGTAACAACACATTCACTCATTATTATAACTACAACTTCACCTTGCCCAACGATGAGATGCAGTTGCTCAAGAGTGGCAACTACCTGATCACGATCTTTGAGCAGAGCGACCCCGATGTTGTGGTGGCACAGGCGCGATTCTCGGTGAGCGAAAACCTCGTGAGAGTATTGCCTGAGGTGAGCTCACGCACCGATGTTGACTACAACAGCGAGCATCAACAGCTAAAAATTGACGTGCGCTACAAGCCGGGCGCAATTGCCGACCCCTACAACGAGCTGACTGCCGTTGTCACCCAAAACTCGCGCCTCGACAATGCCGTGGTGCTGAAACAACCCATGATGGTGGGCGACAACTCGGTGACCTACAGCCACAACCGTGCGCTCATCTTCCCTGCCGGCAACGAGTATCGTCGCATCGAAACGGTGAATCTTCACTCGCTCAACATGGGTGTTGCGGCAATCGAATATTTTGAGCCCTACTATCATGCCACCCTGCACACCGATGAGCCAAGAGCCACGCAACCCTATCTCTACGACAAAACGCAACATGGCCATTTCACCATTCGCAATGCCGAGAGTGCCCGCAGTGAAACCGAGGCCGACTATGTGGTCACCCACTTTAGCCTCTACACAGGGGCTCCATTGCAGGGAGGGCATCTCATGGTGCAAGGCGAGTTCACGGCATCATTGCCCGTGGGCGACTGCTTCATGGGCTTTGACCCGCAAAGTGGTTGCTACACTTGCGACCTCTTGCTCAAGCAAGGAGCCTACAATTATCAATATCTGTGGATTCCCGATGGAAGCCAAGTGGGGCAAACCGCCCCCATCGAGGGAAACAAGTTTCAAACTGGCAATGAATATCTGGTGAAAATATATGACCGCCCCATGGGAGAGCGCTACGACCGGCTTGTGGGCTATGGCATCACCTATGGTGGTCGATAAATGAATTCTTAGCCCCTAATATTCAACCTTGGTTTTGGTGTAGCCGTGCTCACGACGATATTTTCGCACATCGCGAAACAAGTCGGTGGCAAACACAAAGTTATTCAGGTGCTCGTTGTCTTGATCATAGATTTGGTCTTTGTTGCCCACCCAGTCCACATGGCCATGATTGAGAAACACGATGTTCTCGCCAATGCCCATCACCGAATTCATGTCGTGGGTGTTGATAATGGTGGTGATGCCAAACTCGTGGGTGATGTCCCACAGCAATTGATCGATCACAATTGAGGTTTTGGGGTCGAGTCCCGAGTTGGGCTCATCGCAAAACAAGTATTTGGGATTCAAGGCAATAGCACGTGCAATGGCTGCGCGTTTTTGCATGCCACCACTCAACTCGGCAGGATATTTGTGCTCGCTGCCGGTGAGGTTCACTTTGTCGATGCAAAACTGTGCCCGCTCAATTTGCTCGGCCTCGCTCATGCTTGAAAACATCATGAGCGGAAATTTCACGTTGTCGAGCACCGTTTCGCTATCAAACAGGGCAGAGCCTTGAAATAGCATGCCAATTTCTTTGCGAGTCTCTTTCAGCTCTTTGCGATTCATCAAGGTGATGTCGCGCCCATCATAGAGAATTTGGCCATTTTCGGGTTTAAACAAGCCCACCAAGTTCTTGACAAGCACTGTTTTGCCCGACCCACTTTGGCCAATAATGAGGTTTACCTTGCCATCATAGAAAGTGGCATTGATGTCGTGCAACACTTGACGGGTGCCGTTTTCAAAGAATTTGTCTAAATGCTTTACTTCAATCATGATTGGGGTTTCTCCTCAAGGGTTTTACATTAATAGAATCTTGGTTAAAATCACGTCGCACACGAGAATCATCACGTTGCTCATCACCACAGCATCGGTGCTGGCTTTGCCCACCTCAACCGAGCCACCCTTCACCGTGTAGCCATAGTAGGAGGCTATGCTTGCAATCACAAAGCCAAAAATCACCGACTTGATGAGGGCAAAAAACACATTGAATGGCACAAAATCGGTCTGAATACCATAAATATAGGTCTCGGGGTCGACAATTCCTGTGAAACACACTGCCCAGCCACCAAAGAGTGCCGTGCCCATGGTGATGATGACCAAAAAAGGCAGAATGGTGATTAAGCCAAAAATCTTGGGCATGATGAGATAGCAAGCCGAGTTCACTCCCATGATGTCGAGGGCATCGATTTGCTCGCTCACACGCATCGAGCCAATTTCGCTGGCAATGTTGGAGCCAATTTTGCCCGATAGAATGAGACAAAGAATGGTTGACGAAAATTCAAGCAAAATGATTTCGCGCGTTGAGTAGCCAATTGCATAACGCGGCAACAGCGGGTTGTTGAGATTGAGCTTAATGAGAATGGTGCACAAGCACCCAATGAAGAGCGACACAATCAAAATGAGCGGAATGGAGTCGATGCCCAATTTTGCCATCTCGTTGAGATAGCGCTTGAAAAATTCACGCCATCGCTCAGGCACTCCAATGCTGCGCCACATGAGCATGCAGTAGTCGCCAAATGCTTCAAGACTTTTTATTATTGCCATATATCTTTTTTGAACTCGGTGAGTAGAAAACGTGTTGTTTGTGCTACAAAGATAGCACTTCCCCTTTTCTTTGAAAAATAAAACACAACAATGTGGCACATTGGAACATCTTTACCGCCTAATCGTGCACTTTGCTCCCCCCCCCCGCACCATGGTGCAGTGAGTTGCAACTGCACTATTCGGGTTGATCTTCAATGAGATTGTTGAGCATGGCATAGACTGTGAGACCCGCCACCGACTTGATTCCGGTTTTGTGAATGATGTTTTTGCGATGAGAAATCACGGTGTGAACCGACACACACAACTTGTCGGCAATCTCTTTGTTGGTGAGTCCTTTGGCCACCTCAATGAGCACTGCCGTTTCGCGCTTGGTGAGGTCATAGTTTTCCATGCAAGGCTGTGACGATTGCTGGCTTTGCCTACTGGCAAGTGCTGCAAGTCGCTCAACAATGGTGCCTGCTCTGTCGTGAATGTCGATGATGAGGTCGGCTCGATGTAGCACGCTTTGCTCGACATATTGATAGACCAGTGCCACAATTTTCACTTTGGCCTCTTCGAGCTTGTCGATGGCGTGCTTCCCCATTGCAGGGTTGATAATCACAATATCGGGCTTGAGCGTCAATAGTGCAGTGTCAAGGCCCTCGATGTTGTGGTGTGGTGGCAACAAGTTGAATCGCGACTGATTGCCTATCATGTGTTTGAGCCCTTCAACAACGATGGGCGATGGTTCCACAACGAGTATCTTGGTTTTCATTTCTCTTTGCCGGTTAAAAGTTTCACATAGGGAATCAATATTTTCTCTTCAATCACATTGTGCTTCACAAGATCTTGCGACAATTGCAAGAGGTCAAAAACCACGTCGATAGAGTCGTCGGTTGTGGCATTGGCTGGCAAATATTTAAAAATAATTTGCATCAAGTCGTCGAGTTGGTCTTGTAGCGGTCCATGCGACATTGCAAATCGCTCCACGCCACCCAGTTGCCTTTCTTGAGCTTCTTGCTCGGGGCACGAGATGAGAGGGAAAATGTGCTCTTCTTCTTGCACAAAGTGTGCTTCAATAGCATTGCAATAGCCCTTGAAAAATTTCATAAACACGGCTTGCACCTTGACGGGGAGCAACTGGGCAATGTGCCCAATGTGGTGCTCAATGTGTGGCAATCGCTTGTTGAGGTAATAGAGATGTGAACTTTTAAGATAATTCACCAGCAGACTCATGTCGATGCTCGCAATGTCGTGGATTGTGGGCAAATAGGCATCAAAGGCATAGACGTTGCACATGAGCAAAAAAAACTGTGGGTCGATGCCATGCTCTCCACACACCTGAGCCACAGTTTGGTCGCCAAAACCCAGCGGAATGTTGAAGTGACTGAGCATGAGCAACAAGTTGGGGTGGCATTTAATCATCTCGGCAAGTCTGTTGCCACTATTATATAAAATGGTCTTTGTCATGGGGCAATCTCATTAAAACGATGTGTTGCAAAGTTAGTGATTTTTAGCCACATTGCGATTTTGCAGTGCAATAAAAAACGGGGCAACTTGCACAAATTTTCATCATGGCACTATAGTTTTTTAGAGGTGTGGGGGCGGGGGAGCAGTGTTTTTGGTGTATTGTAGGTTTTTTTGTACATTTGTGGGTTATTGATAATTTTTTTGAGCACACATGTTTAGCACATTCATGGGTTCCATGGTTAGATGGTTGCGCTGTCACACCTGCCTTGCAGAGTGGTTGGTGGCGTTGTCGCTATGGTGGATGTGCTATATCACTTTCTTAACCACTCAGTTAGGACCTTTTTATGAGAGTGATATTCTCAATTTTTTGTTTGTGGGAATTCCTGCCCGTGCTACCATGTTTGTGTCGATGGGAGGAGTGCTATATGCTTGTTATGGGTGGTGCAAAAAGTTTTTTGTGGCTCTTTATGGGGTGTGCATTGCTTTTTTTGCTTTGCTCACTCCCTATGCTTTGGTCTACAAGTTGCCCATTTCGGTAGCAGTGACCAGCATTAAATACACTCATTGGGTCGAAGCCCAAGGTTTCATGGCGCAGTTGCCTTTAGGCTGCTATGTGCAAGCCATGCTATTTTGTTGTGTGGCAGTTTATTCTTGTGTTCTTGTAGTGCATCACAGCCAGCAGGGTGGAGTGTCTCGCCAGAGTGTTGTTGTGGGTGTGGTGGGACTGTTGCTCACGTTGTTCAACCCTGTGCGTTTTTACTTGGGTGGTGAGTTTGTGGGGTCTGAATATATCTACACAGTGATAGCCTCAAGTCACAATCCGCTTGTGCGAATTCCTGTTAAAGTGCTCGAAAAGCTTCACGAAGAGGCGAGTGCTCAGGCAGTGCTTGCCCAACGGCCCGATTGGCGCATTGAGCATGTGGCTCCCCAATGCAACGATTATATTCTTGTGATAGGCGAGAGTGCTTCGGCTCCATTTATGCATGCCTATGGTGCAAGCTACCGCAACACGCCATTTCTCGATACCATCAAGGGCGATTTCATAAGTCATTATTATTCTATTGCCAACAACACCGTTCAGTCCTTGTCACTCACCTTGTGCTTGTCGCAAGATGACAGGGCCGACTATAAAAACAATATCATCACGCTGGCTCGTGCGGCAGGTTTCACGACCTATTGGTTGAGCAATCAAGGCACCGATGGACCCAAAGATTCTCCCATTGCTATGCTTGGAAAAATGGCTCATGAATCGAAATTTCTTGTAGCTGGTGATTATGAGCACAGCCACACCACCGATGCGCAACTCTTGCCTGTGTTGAAATCTTTTCTTGCCAAGAAACCCCGTCGAGGCGAGAAAGGCAGGCTATTTGTGCTCCATCTCATTGGGTCGCACCCTCCTGCCTCCCGGCATCTCATGGCTCCGTTGCACTTCACTGCCGAGAGCCAAGACATGGCTGCCTATGTGCAAACCATAGAGCAGACCGATGCTCTGCTTGCATCGGTCTATGAGCTGTGCATGACACAAAAGCGAAGTTTCTCGATTGTTTATTTTTCAGATCACGGGCAAGACATTGGGCACGACTTGAAGATGCGTCATGGCAGTTCGGCAACGTCCTATCATGTGCCCTTTGTGCAAATTGATGGCAACGCTCGACATCACACTATGCACAACATGGCCACCACTGGCGCTCATTTTCTTGTAGGCTTTGCCCACTGGCTGGGCATCGAAGAGGCTCACTTGCATTCGGCAGAGCATGGTTTCTTTGTGCCCACAACCCATTCGCTCGATGTGCTTTTGGGCGATCAGCACATTCCCGTTGCCCATCTCAAGAGGCGATAAAATAAAAAAAAGGTGGGAGCATCTTGCTTCCCCACCTTGTGTGTGTGATCCCATGGGGAGTCGAACCCCAATCAAAGGAACCGGAATCCTTCATTCTATCCATTAAACTATGGGACCCTGTGTGGCTCGAAATGCCACAATATCTTGTTGATTGTGGCTACAAATTTAGCTAAATATTTGTAGCTTTGCAAAAAAAAAGAGTGAACTCAAATACCTCCCCAAAATCATGGAAGTGAGAATTGAAGAATCGTGGAACAAGGAATTGGAAGATGTGTGGCAATCGCCACAATTTGTTCAATTGGCTCAGTTTGTGCGTGCCGAGTATGAGCAGGGACAAGTGTTTCCTCCCGGCTCGCAAGTGTTTTCGGCATTTGATGCCACACCTTTTCATGATGTGAAGGTTGTGATATTGGGGCAAGACCCCTATCATGAACAGGGGCAGGCCAATGGCTTGTGTTTCTCGGTCAACGATGGAGTGCCATTTCCCCCCTCGCTTCAAAATATTTTCAAAGAGGTGACAACCGACACGGGTGCACCCATGCCATCGAGTGGCAATCTCATGCGCTGGGCACGGCAAGGCGTGCTCTTGCTCAATGCCACGCTCACAGTGCGCGCCCATGCTGCAGGCTCGCATCAAGGGAGAGGTTGGGAGGAGTTTACCGACGAGGTGATAGCCCGACTCTCGCAACATCGTGAGCATCTTGTGTTTATATTGTGGGGCTCGTTTGCCATCAAGAAAGGGGCAAAAATCAACCGCATGAAGCATCTTGTGCTCACATCGCCACATCCCTCGCCACTGTCGGCCTATCGAGGCTTTTTTGGCAACCACCATTTCACGCTTGCCAATGACTATCTTGTGAAGCATAATAAAACTCCTATACAATGGTAAAAAACAATACTACAAAAGAGGCTTGTTATGAGCAGGTCGTTGAAAATATCAGTCGTCTCATCGAGGGCGAAACGGTTGAGGTGAGTGTGCTGGCCAATGTGTCGGCAGCTCTTTATGAGGCTTTTGACTCCTATTTTTGGGTAGGTTTCTATTTGGTGCGCAATGATCAACTCGTGTTGGGTCCATTTCAAGGGCCGGTGGCTTGCTATCGCATCAAGCGAGGACGCGGAGTGTGTGGCACAGCTTGGAGCGAAGCCAAAACGCTTGTTGTGCCCGATGTTGAGCAATTCCCGGGGCACATTGCGTGCAGTAGCTTGTCGCGTAGCGAGGTGGTTGTGCCCATCTTCAACGGCAAGCACGAGGTGTGTGCCGTGCTCGACATCGACAGCAAAGAGTTGTATGCCTTTGATGAGGTTGATGCACGCTATCTTGAGCAGTTGGTAGCATCTATTTCGGCAACACTCTATAACGTGGACTCTGTGGATTTTCTTGGTTGATAGAGCCTTGTGCAGAGACGGTGCATGCATCGTCTTTATTTCACTTTTTCCTGCGTATTGACGTTTTTTGTAGCTGTGAGGGAGACGATGCATGCATCGTCTCTACATTGTTTATACACAGGCGATTAAGCTCGTATAAGGAATGTTCAACATGCTGGTATTATCGCATGAGCAAATAGGCTGTGTAGGCCACATACACGGCAAGAAAAATGGCTCCCTCGATGCGGTCAAATCGTTTTTTGCCAAAGGAGTAGACCACCATAAAGGTCATGATGGTTGCCACGAGCACCACTATGTAGTCGATGAGGTTGATGTCGTTGACAACAAGTGGCTTGATGCTCGACGACAAGCCCAATATCATGAGAATGTTGAAAAGGTTGCTACCCAGCACATTGCCAAGGGCAAGTTGAGGGTTGTGCTTGCTCGCAGCCACCACGGCAGTGATGAGCTCGGGCAGCGAAGTGCCCACAGCCACAATGGTGATGGAGATAACTGCCTCGCTCATGCCCCAACTGCGTGCCAAGTTTTTGGCCGATTCAAGAAACAGGTTGCCGCCATAGATGAGAGCCATGAGCGACGCCAATGCAATGCCCCACAATAGCCAAGGAGCTTTGCCCTCGAGTCGGCTTTTGGCATCTTCGTTGGCATCATCGATAGCTTCTTGTGGATTTTTGGCTTTGTTAAACACCACATATCCCATGTAGGCAAAAAACAGCAACAAGAATATTGCACCATCAAGGCGTGAGAGGGTGTTGGCACCCAGTTTCATCCAGCTGTCATTCACCAGCAAAATGAGGAGAATGGTGGCCATGATAGTGAAGGGAATGTCGCGCCGATGGTTTTCGCGTTCTATGGCAAAAGGATAGATGAGGGCTGTTGTGCCCAAAATGAGCAAAATGTTGCAAATGTTGCTACCCAGCACATTGCCCATGGCAAGGTCGCCATGCCCTCCAATGGCCGAGCTGATCGACACAAACAATTCGGGGGCACTTGTGCCCATGCCCACAATGGTGAGACCAATGATGAAGTTTGAAATTTTGGCCCGCTTGGCAATGGCTACCGATGAGTCGACAAGAAAATCGGCACCCAGCAACAAGAGGGCTAAGCCTATAAAAAGAAATAAATAGTCCATATAGTTTCAAGCACATGATTTTGCCTGTAAAGATACTACAATAGCTGCAAAAACAAGCAACGAACCCAACTCTGAGAGTTAGATTCGTTGCTCATTAAACCCAAATCGGTCATTAGGTTTCTTTGTTTTTGTCAAATTATTTTGAGTAATTTTTGATTGATTTTGAGGGCGTTTAGCGGGCTAAACAACCGAAAAAGCAGTCAAAAAGAACCAAAATAAATGACAAAGGCAAGGAAAAGCCTAAGATATTTTCTTATTGCGACTTAATGACCGATTTGGGTTAAAAGTTGTGTGCTATAAAATTAATGTAGCAGCAGTGTTATTGTTCAAGCGATTGAATGCCCGAAATGGCAACACTGCGGTCGGTTTTGGCAATCATGCCTTGCAAGGCTTTGCCAGGACCCACCTCCACAGCCTCGTTCATGCCGTCTTTAATCATGTTGGCAATGATGTGGCTCCAGCGCACGGGGCTGGTGAGTTGCTTGAGCAGGTTGTCTTTGATTTCTTGAGGATCGGTGTGAGGCATGGCATCAACGTCTTGATAGACGGGGCAAATGGGCTTGGAAATCTCGGCTTTCTCGATAGCAGCGGCAAGCTCGGCACGTGCAGGCTCCATGAAGGGCGAGTGGAAGGCACCACCCACTTTCAAGGGCAGAGCGCGCTTAGCGCCAGCTTCTTTGAAGAGCTCGCAAGCTTTGGCCACACCATCGTGCGAACCCGAAATCACCACTTGGCCGGGGTTGTTATAGTTGGCAGCAACCACGTCGTCGACTTGGGCGCAAATTTCTTCAATCTTCTCATCGGGCAAGCCAATGATGGCAGCCATGGTCGAGGGGGCTGCTTCGCAGGCCTTTTGCATAGCCATGGCACGGGCCGACACCAATTTCAAGCCTTCTTCAAAGGTAAGGGCCTTGGCGGCAACAAGAGCCGAAAATTCGCCCAGCGAGTGACCTGCCACCATGTCGGGCTTGAATTGGTCGCCCATAGCGGCGGCGAGTATCACCGAGTGCAAGAACACGGCAGGTTGTGTCACTTTAGTTTGTTTGAGGTCGTCTTCAGTTCCGTTAAACATGAGGTCGGTAATGCGAAAACCGAGCACTTCATTGGCTTTTTCAAACATTTCTTTGGCCTGTGCGTTGTTCTCGTAGAGGTCTTTACCCATACCCACAAATTGCGCACCCTGACCGGGAAATACGAATGCTTTCATAGTTTTGTTTTGATATATTAAATTACAAAATGTTTCAGAACCATTGAGAATGGTCACAAAGTTAATAAAAAACTTTTAGCCCACTGCACAACATTGACCTGTTTTGTTCTTTTTGCCCGGCAATCTTGTGGCTATGGCTGGCCTTTGAGCGATTGAATTTTCTTGTCGAAGTCGCGCTCGCCACCGAGAGAGGTGGCGAGCTGGTGAAAGTGTTGCACAATTACATGATTCTTGAGTTCTTCCTCGCTTTGCCACTCCTTTTGTTGTTGGTGTGTGTCTACTTACCGTTGCAACTCGTCGATGTGTTCTCTACTTGGTCGTGGGTTTATTGTTGAATTCGATGTCAAAATTAGTTGGCTTGCCAGTGAGAAACAAAGTTTTTATTAAATATGATTACACAATGGGTAAAAAACACGGCTTTTGTGCCTCAAAAAATATGATTTACACGGCTCTTTCATTTGAAATTTAAACCAACACATAACGCCCTTACCCGATTC
>CAMYCE010000042.1 GCA_947254205.1 uncultured Prevotellaceae bacterium | reverse complement strand
TTTTCGCTCCTTTTGTTTATTGCCAAAAGTTGCATTTCTTAATTGAACTTACGCATTCTTTGTGCCAACGATGTGACAGCATCGCTCGATTGCACATAGAAATAGGGAAGCAAATTACCATAAAAGACGTAATCATGTTGTGTGTCTTACGGCAATTTGCTTCGATAAAATTGTTCACAGGAGTCTGAAATAGATACCTTTAATTTAGGGTGCAGACTTGGGTTATGGTTTGGCTTTGCGTTTTGAGCCTTTCACCCATGTGTAGCCCAGCAGGGCGATGAATGCGACGAGTAGTCCTGCCATGGGCAAGGCATATTTTTCGGGCTCCACCCAAAATTCTTTAAAGAAATTGATGCGCCCCAAAATTTCTACCAGTGTCCAAAACACGATAACGGTGGCAATGGCCATGCGTATGTTGGCCCCCCATGCTGCCAGTCGCAATTGTTTCTTCAGCATGTAGAGCGCCCCCACAAAGCACCCTAAGCCCACAAGATAGGTCACGGGGTGATGGTCGCCAAGAAAATTGCTGTCGTAGCAAAACATGAGTAGCAGGTAGAGCCCCCACAACATCATGTTGAGCTCCATGAAGGTGACGATGCTCGTGTGGCGAGTCATGGGCTGGGTGACGATGACACTGCGCTTGCTGCCAAAGCACACGCGCTGAATCCATGTGATGAAGTCGCAACCATTGCGGGTGCTGAAGGTGTACATCACCATGGTCATCATCCACATGCCAAACGAGGCTGGCATAATCAAATATTCGGGCTTGGTGACAACCTCGCCATTGAGCATTTCGGGTTGCACGCCATAGCGACGGGCATAGTAGAGAAACAGAAACTCCACCCAGCCCGTCCAAAAGAGGAGTCCGCCAAAAAGTCCCCACAACGTTTGCCGCGTGTCGCCCTTGACCATCACGCCCACAATCACCATCACTAGCCCCACAAGGCCCATCACAAAACCAGCCACATGCATGGCCCCCTCGCTCATGAATTTTTCCATGAGAATCATGAGGGCATGACCCAGTGGCATGGCAAAAAGCACGAGCAAGAAAGAGGCAATCGTGCGCCAAATGTAGATTTTCTTCTTGTTTTCCATTGTCATTTCAATATGCTTGACCAATTGATAAAAGGTGAAAAAATAAGTATCAGAATTTGGGTGCAAATATATTGAATAGTTGCACTCCCTGCAAGAAAAATCGCAAAATCACCAAAAGTCAAATACTCGGTGTGGCAAAAATGGGTGGGTCGCTTGTTTGGGAGAAAAGAATTTTTCTTGTACCTTTACCCAAAACTAAATCCCGGTCGGTCATTAGGACGCGATGAGAAAAAAAAGTTTTAGGCTTTTCTTTGGCTTTGCCATTTATTTTGGTTAGTTTTGATTTATTTTTCGGTTGTTTAGCCCGCTAAACGCCCTCAAAATAAATTAAAAATACCTCTAAATAAATTTGACAAACACAAAGAAACCTAATGACCGATTGGGCTTAAAAACGAAAGAAAGATTATGTTTGAAAAAGAAGTCTATGCGAGCCGGCGTGCTCAGCTCATGAAACTCGTGAAAACTGGTGTGATTTTGCTTTTCGGCAACAACGATTCACCCAACAACTGTCCTGCCAATGCCTATTACCCCTTCCGCCAAGATGCCTCGTTCCGCTACTACTTCGGGCAAGTGCGCGATGGGCTTGTGGGCGTGATCGACGTTGATGCCGGCACCGAGATGCTGGTGGGCAACGACATCGACATTGAAGACATTGTGTGGTATGGCTCGGTTGATAGTGTGGCCTCGATGGCTGCCCAAGTGGGTGTGGCGCAGAGTGCTCCCATGGCACGACTTGCCGACATCGTGAACCAAGCCAAGGCACAAGGGCGCAAAATTCACTTCTTGCCCCCCTATCGCCATGATATTCAAATTCAAATCATGGACCTCACCGGCATTCACCCCAGCAAGCAGCGCGAGGCTGCCTCGCTTGAGCTGATTCATGCCGTGGTAGAGATGCGCTCGGTGAAGACTCCACTCGAAATTGCCGAGCTCGAGAAAGCTTCTGCCATTGGCTACAAGATGCACACCACTGCCATGCGTCTCACCAAGCCCGGAGTGACCGAGAAATTTGTGGGTGGCCAAGTCGATGGCATTGCCCACAGCTATGGCGCACAAGTGAGCTTTGCCACCATTTTCTCGCAACATGGCGAAATCATGCACGGCAATCCCGGCACAGCGGTGCTTGAGAGTGGTCGCTTGGCATTGTGCGACGCAGGTGCCGAGTCGCTTGCAGGCTATTGCAGCGATAACACACGCACCTATCCTGTGAACGGCAAGTTCACCCAACGCCAACTCGACATCTACACCATTGTTGAGGCTTGCCACGACTATGTGCTTGAGGTGGCCAAGCCCGGTGTGAAATATGCCGACGTGCACTTTGCCGTGTGTCGTCTCATGACCGAGCGTCTCAAAGAATTGGGACTCATGAAGGGCGATGTCGACGAGGCTGTGCGTGCCGGTGCTCATGCCATGTTCCTGCCCCATGGCTTGGGGCACATGATGGGCATGGACGTGCACGACATGGAGGCTTTGGGACAAATCTATGTGGGATTTGACGAGGAAACCCGCCCCAACTTGGAGCAATTTGGCACCAACTGCTTGCGCATGGGTCGTCGCCTGCAAGAGGGCTTTGTGGTGACCGACGAGCCGGGCATCTATTTTATTCCTGCCCTCATCGACGAGTGGCGTGCCAGCGGGCATTGCGCCGAGTTCCTGAACTTCGACATGCTCGACACCTATAAAGACTTTGGTGGCATTCGCCTCGAAGATGATGTGCTCATCACTGCCGATGGTTGCCGTTTCTTGGGCAAGGAAATCATTCCCTATCACCCACAAGATGTTGAAAACTTCATGAAAGACAACTAAGACTCTACGCATCTTTCATCGCAATAAAGCGACAAATTGCATCTATTATTTTTCCTATTCTAAATCGCTGATTAGTAGTGATAAAGATGAAATGGTTGGTGCAATTTGTCGTTTTTTTTTGTGCCGTGCTGTAACTTTTTGCTATGCTCACACGTCTATATAGAAAATGAACAACAAACAATCAAAAAGCTATCAACTATGAAACATGCTCGTGTGACATTGCTGGTGATAATGACAACCTTGTTGTCGCTCACCTCGTGTTCTCTTTCATTCAAGAGTCTTAAAAACAAAATTGTGGCCAATGGGCCACGGGTTGAGTTGAACCTCAATGTAGCCAAGTTCAATGCCATTAAAGTGTCGGTGCCCTTTGACGTGCACTATGTGCAAGGCAACACGGCAACAATCAAGGTGCTTGCCCCACAATCTATTATCGATCATTTGACGACTAAGGTCGATCAAGGCACGCTCTCCATTGGCCTCAATGGCAATTTATATAGCTTTAAAGGCAAGGTCGACATTTGGGTCACTGCACCACAACTCAATGCAGTCACACTCATTGGCTCGGGCGACTTTGATGCTTCGCAGGTCAAGACCGGTGGCAACTTCATGGTGCAGTTGCGTGGCAGTGGCGACATTGAAATCGGTCAAGTGACTACCCACAATGCAACGATCAATATGAGTGGTAGTGGCGACATCAAGATTGGCCGCCTCGATTGTAGCGATGTGGCTGCCAGTGTGGCTGGCAGTGGCGACATCAAGGCCAATGTGAATGGGGCACGCAAGGTTGATTATGCAGTAAAGGGTAGTGGCGACATCACCTCCACGCTCACCAATTGTGGCAACGTGGCTTGCAGGGTAAAAGGCAGTGGCGACATCACGCTTTCCGGCAATGTCGCAAGTCTCGACAAGCAAGTGAACGGAAGTGGTGACATTCATGCCCGTCGCCTCTCGATTCAACCCACAGCCTTCTAAAGAAAACAGCTTCCAATTATCATCATACAGTAAGAAAGAAGAATCGCACTCTCATGAACCTTTTCCACGAGAGTGTGATTTTTTATGGATATTTTTGGAGTTGAGTTGGTTGTATGCTGTATTTTCAATTAATTCCTGTTGACCGAGATAATTGGCCACGCTTTAGCTGGTGGTTTTCATCTTGTAGAATGAGCGATACACGCAGTAGAGCCCCAAGAGCACAAATATCACACCACAATAGGGGGCTATTTCCCTGAAGTTCTCGCTGATGGCTATTTCCATGGCCAGCACGCCAAACAGGGTGGTGAACTTGATGATGGGGTTGAGGGCCACCGAGCTGGTGTCTTTGTAGGGGTCGCCCACTGTGTCGCCCACCACCGTTGCATCGTGCAGTGGCGTGCCTTTGGCTCCCAAGTCCACTTCCACTATTTTCTTGGCATTGTCCCACGCTCCGCCAGCATCGGCCATAAATACGGCTTGAAACAGTCCAAACACGGCTATCGAGATGAGATAGCTAATGAAGAGGCAGGTGGCGTTGGCACCGCCAATGGGGTTCTCGGGCGACGAGAGGCAAGCCAAGCCCAAGGCGAAGCAAAAGATAGAGATGAAAATGTTGATCATTCCCTTTTGGGCATATTCGGTGCATATTTTCACCACTTCTCTCGATTGGCTGATGTCGGCCTTTTTGGGGGCATTGGGGTCGAGGCGTATGTGCTTTTTGATGTAGGCCACGGCACGATTGGCACCCGTGGTCACGGCTTGCATTGATGCCCCGGTGAACCAAAATGTCACACAACCGCCCAAAATAAAGCCCAAAATCGAGTAGGGGTTGAGCAGGTTGAGCACGTCGCTGGCACTGCCAATGTTGTAGCTTGCTGTGAGAGTTTGCTGAATGAGCAAGATGAGCGAGAAAATCATGGTGGTGGCTCCTGCCACAGCTGTGCCAATGAGCACGGGCTTGGCAGTGGCTTTGAAGGTGTTGCCTGCGCCATCGTTGGCCTCAAGATAGTATTTTGCCTTTTCCCAATCGGGCGTGAAGCCAAATTCATCTTCAATCTCGTGCTCGGCTTTGGCCTTGTCGTGCTCGATGAGCGATAGTTCATACACCGACTGGGCATTGTCGGTCACGGGTCCATAGCTGTCGACGGCAATCGTCACCGGCCCCATGCCCAGCATGCCAAATGCCACCAAGCCAAAAGCAAAAATCACGCTATAGTTGCCATAGTTGCCAAAGAGATTTTGCAACTCAAATTGTTGCGAGAAGCAGTAGGCCAATATCATGAGCAGGAAGAACACAAATCCAGTCCAAAAACTGCCAAAGTTGCCGGCCACGAGACCCGACAAGATGTTGAGCGAGGCACCGCCTTGTCGCGACGACTTCACCACCTCGTTCACATGGGTGGAGGTGGGCGAGGTGTAGAGTTTGGTGATTTCGGGAATGAGGGCGGCCCCCAGTGTGCCACAGCTTATCACCAGCGAGAGTCCCAGCCAGTAGCTGTCGCCAATGTGCCTCATGCAATAGTAGCTTGCCACCACAGTGCCCACAATCGAGAGTATTGAGGTGATCCACACGAGGTTGGTGAGCGGTTGCTCAAAGTTGAGGTCGTCGGCATGGCCATAGCGAGCACGCGACCACGCACCATTCACATAAAAAGCTATAATCGAGGTCAACACGCCCAAAATGCGCATCACAAATATCCACACCAGCATTTCAACCTGAAATTGTGGAGGCACTGCCAGCAAGATAAACGACACCAGAGCCACCCCCGTCACGCCATAGGTTTCAAAGCCATCGGCAGTGGGGCCAATGCTGTCGCCGGCATTGTCGCCTGTGCAGTCGGCTATCACGCCAGGGTTGCGAGGGTCGTCTTCGCCTATCTTAAACACCACTTTCATCAAGTCACTGCCAATGTCGGCAATCTTGGTGAAGATGCCGCCGGCAATGCGCAGGGCACTTGCTCCCAGCGACTCGCCCACGGCAAAGCCAATGAAGCAACTGCCAGCCAAGTTGGCAGGCATGAAAAGCAAAATGCACAGCATGAGTGCCAGCTCCACGCAGATGAGTAGCACGCCAATGCTCATGCCGGCAGTGAGCGGAATGCTGAGCAGTTGCAGGGGCTTGCGGCGCAGCGAGGCAAAGGCCATGCGCGAGTTGGCATAGGTGTTCATGCGCACCCCATACCATGCCACGGCATACGACCCCAGCACCCCAATCACCGTCCATGCCAAGATGAGCATCACGGGACCCCAGTCCATGCCATCGAGCACCTTGAAATAGAGCATGATGGCAAGCCCTATAAAAAGGAATAAAATACCCAAAAATCGGCCTTGTTGCTTGAGATAGGTGGAGCAAGTTTTAAATATCACGTTGCCCATGTTGAGCATCGACTTGTGGGCTCCCAGTCGTCGCACTCTGAAAAATTGCCAACACCCAAAAATGAAACCCATGATCACCACGAGAAATCCCCAATAAAGAATGGAGGTGGCTGGGTGCGAGGCAAAGCCTTGAGGCATTTTTAGGTCGGCTTCACCGGCCGGCATGGTTGCAGGAAGAGCCATGGCAAGCCATGTTGTCATCGTTTTTTTCATTGTTTTTAAGTCGTTAATTGTTTAATAAATCTGCTGTTTAGGTTTCAGTATATAAGTAAAACTATTCTTTTGTGAGCCTAAAGTTAGGTTTTGTTGCCTAAAAAACAAAATTTTGTTTGAAAAAAGATGCTTTTTGTGCAAGAAAATGCCATTTTGTTGGTTTTTGTGTTCTTTTTTTGGCTTTTTGCGACGCAAGTGTGTGTGTCCTCCTTATTTGTTGTGATTGTTGGGGCAAAAATAGCCATAAATGGTGATGACAAATGTGGGAAATTGGCATTAAGTTTGCATGGTAATCAATCATCAACTAAAAAAATAATTTTTAAAATATAAATCATAGCAAATGAAAACATTGAAGATTCAAAAAGTGCACGCACGCGAAATTCTCGACTCTCGTGGCAACCCCACTGTCGAAGTTGAAGTTACTCTCGAAAATGGCGTTATGGGCCGTGCCTCGGTGCCCAGTGGTGCCTCAACTGGCGAGAACGAAGCGCTTGAGTTGCGCGACGGCGACAAGGCTCGCTATGGTGGCAAGGGCGTGATGAAGGCTGTTGAAAATGTCAACACGATTATAGCTCCTGCTGTTGAGGGCATGAATGTGCTTGAGCAGCGCGCTATCGACTATAAAATGATTGAACTTGATGGCACCAAAACCAAGAGCAACTTGGGGGCCAACGCCATTTTGGGCGTTTCGCTGGCTGTGGCTCAAACTGCAGCCCGTGCTCTCGACATGCCTCTCTATCGCTACATTGGTGGCACCAATGCCCATGTGCTTCCTGTGCCCATGATGAACATCATCAATGGTGGTGCCCATAGCGATGCTCCCATTGCATTTCAAGAGTTTATGATTCGCCCCGTGGGTGCTTGTTGCGAGAAAAAAGCCATCAGAATGGGTGCCGAGGTGTTTCATGCCCTGCAAAAGTTGCT
This sequence comes from uncultured Prevotellaceae bacterium, assembly GCA_947254205.1. GTDB lineage: Bacteria > Bacteroidota > Bacteroidia > Bacteroidales > Muribaculaceae > Sodaliphilus. The sequence continues at coordinate 9,880 of CAMYCE010000042.1, read as the reverse complement.
CAAAGCTCGTGGCTTGAGCACAGCTGTGGGCGATGAGGGTGGTTTTGCTCCGGCTCTCAATGGCATCGAAGATGCACTCGACAGCATTGTCGAGGCTATCAAGATGGCAGGTTATGAGCCCGGCAACGACATCACCATTGCCATGGACTGCGCCGCCAGCGAGTTTAGCGTGGTTGAAGATGGCAAGTATTTCTACAACTACAAGCAGTTGAGCAACGGCTTGCCCAAAGACCCCAACGGCAAGAAGTTGAGCGACGATGAGCAAATCAAATATCTCGAAGAACTCGTTGATAAATATCCCATCGACTCAATCGAAGACGGACTCGACGAAAACGACTGGGAAGGTTGGGTGAAACTCACCGCTGCCATTGGCCACAAGTGCCAGCTCGTGGGCGACGACCTCTTTGTGACCAACGTGAAATTCCTGCAAGAGGGCATCAAGAAGGGTGCAGGCAACTCTATTTTAATTAAGGTGAACCAAATTGGCTCGCTCACCGAAACTCTCGATGCCATTGAAATGGCACACCGCCATGGCTACACCAGCGTGACCTCGCACCGCAGTGGCGAGACCGAAGACACCACTATTGCCGACATTGCCGTGGCAACCAATAGTGGCCAAATCAAAACCGGCTCAATGTCGCGCACCGACCGCATGGCCAAATACAATCAGCTCATTCGCATCGAGGAAGAACTGGGCGAGCGTGCACGCTATGGCTACACCAAGCTCAAGTAAACCACACTCACACCGATTGCTACATTGTTAGATTCAAAGAAAGAATGGCCTATGCTTCGCGCACGGGCCATTCCCTTTTTCACTAAACCTTAAAAACATCTTTTTTGTGCATCGTCGATGCGCTTTTGTGTGATTAATCAAAATATTAACTATAATTTATTACAAATATAATAAAAAATATCACAAAAAGAAATTATAAGATTTTTTTTTGTTTTTAATGATTGGTAACCATTTGTGAGTTTTGGCAAGCTATTTCTTTTTTTGCAATTGAGAAAAATAAATGAGTGATGAAAAAAGCTGAATTTTTCTTGTCTTTTTTTAAAAGATTTAGGATATTTGCCAAATAGTTGCTAAAAAAATCCACCACCGCGTGCGCTACCGCTTTGTTTTTTTCTCGTGAATGATGTTGCCAGAAGAAAAAAGCAGAGTTGTTGCCAAGAGAGAGTGTGTGTGGTCTCCAAAGGGTGACCCCTATCGTTAAATGTGTTTTTGACTAATAATAAAATATACGAAATGAAAAAAATCTTTTTAACGCTTGTAATGGCATTGGTGGCTTTGTTTGAAGCTCAAGCTATTCCTGCCTATCCCTTTCCTTTGAAGGTGAAACAGCCCGATGGCACTGAGTTGACTATCAGAGCCCGAGGTGATGAGTTCTATAACTTCACTACCACCGAAGACGGCTACACCATTCTGCAAAACGAGGCTGGCTACTATGTTTATGCTCAAAAGCAAGATTCTCGCCTTGTGCCCACAACCACCATTGCACGCGATGTGCAATTTCGCAGCAATAGCGACAAGGCCCTGCTCTCAACTTTAAAAAAGAATTTGGTTGATGAGTCCAAGCTCGAATCGGGCATTCAGCTCATGAAAAAGCGTGATGTCAAGATGCAAACTCTCGCCAAAGGTCGAAGATTTGACTACTCCAAATTTAAAGGCTTGGTGATTTTGGTGGAGTTTAAGGATTGTAAATTTAAGCGTAAAGATGCCAAAGATTTCTATAAAAAGATGACCAGCGATATTGGTTATAAAGGTTTTGTAAATGAAGATGGCTCTCCCAACCGTTATGGCGAATTCAAAGGTAGTGTGCGCGACTATTTTATCTCCAATAGTAGTGGCACGTTCTCGCCTGAGTTCGACGTGATTGGCCCCGTTGAGGTCGGAGTTTCGGTTGACTATGCAAGAGGTACAAAAAATGCAAGTGGCTTGATTACTTTGGCCATGCAAAAGGCAAAGGGTTTGGCCAATATGAAAGACTATGACCTTGATGGCGATGGCAACATCGATATGACTTACTTTATCTTTGCAGGTGTGGGTGCCAACACTGGCGAGAAACCCAACCACGTTTGGCCTCATGCTTCCTATCTTCCCTATCCCTTGGGCGGTGGCGTCTCGATGTATCGCTATGCTTGCTCTTGTGAGTTGGCTTCGGAACGAGGAGAAATCATGGATGGTATTGGCACCATGTGCCACGAGTTTAGCCACGTGTTGGGCTTGCCCGACCTCTATGACACCGACTATGGACAAAGTGGTCAGGTTTATCACCCCGGACTTTGGGATCTCATGGCTGGCGGTGGCTACCTCGACAATGGTCGCACTCCAGCAGGCTACTCGGCCTACGACAGCTACTCGGTGGGCTTCACTACCCCCGTGGTGATCGACAAGCCCGGCAACTACACGCTTGCCCCCATGGCTGGCGAGAAGGCCCCTTGCTACATGCTCAAGTCGCCATCAAGCAAAGAATATTTCTTGCTCGAAAACCGCCAGCCCACAGGCTGGGACGCTGCTTTGCCAGGTCATGGCCTCCTCGTGTGCCGTGTCGACTCGAGCAATGCCTATGCGTGGACTTCTAATCGCCCTAATGCCGATACTAGACGCCCCTACTATGAGATGTTGCGTGCCGGTGGTGTGACTACCAGTGGAGCGTTTGCCGATCCCAGCGACCCATTCCCTGGCACTGCAGGTGTGCCCATGCTCACCAACCACACCAGCCCCTCGCTCACCAACTGGGCCAAAAAAGCCAACGACTTTGAATTGGCAGGCATTGAAGAAGTGGGTCAAACCATCAAGTTCAGGGTCTACAAGGCCGGCGAAATTAAGAGCGATGTTGAAACCTTCGACACTGCTCCTGTGGGTTCAACCGATAGCGAAGCCAATGTGCAGGGCAATATTGCCAAATGGACATTTGTTAAGAGCCAAGTTGAGGCAACACAAAGTGGCAAAGGCAATGGTGCTCACGCCGTGAGCATGAAACGAGCAGGAAACGCCACCAGCTCTGCCATCAATGCCAATGGCTATTTGGTGGGCCTCACAGTTTTCAACCCCACCAATACAGGTTTTGCGTTCTCTTTGCAATATAGCACCGATGGTGGCAACAATTGGAACACGGCCAACACCTCGGCAGGCGAAGACAAGCAAACAGTAGCCTCGCAAGTGAGCAAGACCCTCTACTGGAAGGTGAAAACATCTAAAAACGTGGGCGTCATGTATCGCATTTCGGCCAATGGCGGACCCAAGCGCGGATCGTGCTATATCGACGACTTCACAATTTACACCGACGATACTCCAGCCGTGGTTGGCGACATCAACGGAGATGGCAAGGTCGACATGGCCGATGTGAACGAGCTCATTGGCATGATTTTGGACCCTGTGAAAATGCAAGAAAATATTGCCGACGTGAATGCCGATGGCAATGTGAATGTGAGCGACGTGACCAAACTCATCGACATGATTTTGAAGGGCTCTAACTAACACAATGCCCCCTCAAGTTGCAGGAGCCGTGATGCAATGCCCCTGCAACTTGCCCAAAAAACACATAGCAAAAACAAAGGGGAGATGTGCCACGCGCTGTGCGAAACCTTCCCTTTTTTTTGACTTCGTTTCTCTTGCATTATTCATTTTGATTATCTCTCAATAGCAAAACATTAATATAATTAGGTTTAATGAAAAAAATATTACTCACACTTGCAGCATCGCTATGCCTGAGTTTGGTGGCTCGTGCAGTGCCCATGTGCCCCGACCCTGTGACTGTGACTCAACCCGATGGCACAACACTCACCCTCGTGGGCCATGGCGATGAATATTATCATTTCGTCACCACCACCGATGGCTACACAGTGGTGCAAAACAGTGATGGCTACTATGTCTATGCCCGGTGTCAAGAAGCAGGGCGCCTTGTCCCCGGCACCATGGTGGCTCGCGATGTGGCACAACGCAGTGGCGCCGATCGTCAATTTTTGTCGGCGGTGTCGAAATATTTGGTCGACGACCAAAAGAGCAGTTACCGGCTCATGAAAATGGCGCAACGCGACCAGCAACCCACGTTGAAGCAAAAAGTGCTTGAAGATTATTCAAAATTCAAAGGCTTGGTGGTTTTGGTGAATTTCAAAGATCGCAAGTTCACGCGTAGTGATGCCAATGCCCACTATAGCCACATGCTCAACGATGAGAACTACAAGGGATATGCCAACGAAGATGGCTCCTACAATGCCTATGGCGACATGTTTATGGGCAGTGTGCGCGACTATTTTCATGCCAACAGCAACGGGCATTTCACTCCACAATTTGATGTGATTGGCCCTATCGATGTTGATTGGGATTGCGAAGATGTGCACGAATCCGACAATGCCGAGCAGTTGTTTCTTGAAGTGGTGGAGGCTGCCAAAGGCCAAATCGACTTTAGCCAATATGATGCCGATGGCGATGGCGTGGTCGACATGATTTATTTCATAGTTGCAGGCTATGGCTCCAATTTTCAGGGCAACAGCAGTGGTTTCTTGTGGCCCCATAAGTGGACATTGAGTAATTCATACAGGCAATATAATGGTAAGGCTTTGGGCACCTATGCCTGCTCGGTGGAGCTATATGGGCGCACCACTCAATATGAAACAATTCTCGATGGCATTGGCACCATTTGCCATGAGTTTGGACACGTGCTGGGACTGCCCGACTTTTACGACACCGACTATGGCAAAGGAGGCGGACAAAGTCATCACCCTGGCGGTTGGGACATCATGGCAGGAGGCAGCTACTATGGCTATGCTCGCCGGCCTGTGGGCTACACGGGCTTTGAGCGCTATGTGCTCAACTTTGCCACTCCCACTGTGATTGACCATGCCGGTAGCTACACGCTCAAACCTGTGCAAAGCCACAATGAGCTCATGATTATGCGCTCGCCTGTGAAACATGAGTTTTTTGTGCTCGACAACCGTCAAAACAAAGGCTGGGACGAGCAAGTGCCCGGCAATGGCATGACCATTTATCGTGTCGACTCTACCAACACACAAGTGTGGTATTCCAACACAATCAACAACAATCCTGCCCACAACTACTATGTGCTCTTGCGTGCAGGTAGGGCTGAGTCGGGCTCTAATGCCGGTGATGCTTTCCCGGGTACAGCCGGTGTGACCTCGATTACCAATCTTTCTACTCCCAGCTTGTGCACATGGAACGGAACACCTAATAAGTTCAACATCATCGATATTGTAGAAGACGGCGAGGGCAACATCTCGTTTAATGTGGTTGAAGAAGGACGTGTTCTCAAGATTGTAGAAGATTTTGAGCAGATGCCTGCTGTAACCGAAAAAAATGCTCAAAATGTGCAAGGCAATTTCGCTCAATGGACCTTTGTGCATGGCAATGTGGTGACACCACCCGATAGCAAGAATCGCGAAGGTGAGCATAGCGTGCAAATTAAAAAAGGTGGCGTTGTGGCCATGTCGCAACCACTCAATTTTGCACCATTCATGGTGAATGTAACGGCCATGAATGCCAGCTCTTCGACCTCGACTTTCATGTTGCAATATTCAACCGACAAGGGCGTGACTTGGGAATCGGTGTCCAACAACGCAAGCCAAGAGGTGGAATCGCATGACACTCGGGAGCTTGCTTGGACAGTGAGAGTGGACAAGCCTGTGCAATATCGCATTGTGCAGTCGGGAGGAAGTCGCAATGGTGTTAACTATCTTGATAATATTGCATTTGTGTATTATCCCGTTGATGGCGATGTGAACCTCGATGGTGAGGTGAATGCCAACGATGCCACTCGCCTCGTTGATGTGGTGCTGGGCAGCTATCCTGCCTATGCTCCTCTTGCCGACCAAAATGGCGACAAGACGATTGACGTGAGCGACGTGACCACGCTGACGAAGAAAATTTTGCAGAGCAAGCAATAAATTGTTGCTCCTGCTTGAAAAACACAACATCTACATAGATATAAGAGGGGGAAGGTGTGCCCAAAGTAGGCATGACTACTCCCTCTTTTTTGTGCAGGTGTGGTGCAGTGGTTGTTACAGCACCGATGGTGGAGAATCGGGGGTGTGGGTGTTTAAGATGCGCCACGACTTGGGATAGAGATTATTGGCGCGATTGCCCAAGTTGTTGACAAAGCCCAAAGGCATTGCGTGATGGGTGAGTAGCACATAGCCACGAGGAGCATCGCTGATGACCACAGCATTGCCTCGCAGGTAGTTGATAGCAGTGTCATAGTCGACTTCGCATTGTGCAAAGGCTTCGGCGTTGAGTGCTGTGGATAGCGCCAGCGCATGTTGTGGCACCCAATTTTTGCCCTTGATTGTGGCAAGTTTAATGCCACAATAGGTTACTTTTAGGGCTTTATTGAGTAGTGCAATCTCGCCCATGAATGGCGAGGGCAATGCCACAATTGTGTCGCGCTCAAGGGCGAGGGTGTGTTGGTTGCTGTTTTTGAGCCACTGCACGGGGGCTACCGGTAGCGAGTTTTGTGTTTTTCCCTTCTTGTTGCTCGCTTTAGAGTTTTTGAGAATGTCTTGCCTTGGAGTGTCGTTGGGTTTTTGCAACACAGCCATAAATAGCCCCTCGCCTGCTGTGAGGTGAGGCATGAATCGGTAGCAATGCGCATCAATCCCTATTGCGGGAGTGATGTGCCATGAGGGGTCGATGGGCACCTCCACACTGCTTGCCCCATAGTGCTCGATGAGATGTTGCACGATTTCTTCATTTTCATGGCGGTTGTAGGTGCAAGTGCTATAAATGAGCAAGCCACCGGGTTTGAGCGCATGCCAAGCATGGGCAATAATGTCGCGTTGGGTGCTGGCACACTGCGCAACCAGCGAGGGCGACCATTGGGCTATGGCCTCGTCGTCTTTGCGCATCATGCCCTCGCCACTGCAAGGGGCATCAATCGCCACCACGTCAAAAAAATGGGTGAGTGGCTTGAAGGCCTCGGCCCTGTTGCAGGTGACCACGCAATGAGGATTGCCCCACTTCATGATGTTTTCTTGCAACACAGTGGCACGCTTGGGCATGATTTCGTTGGCCACCACGAGTGAGCCTTGTGGCAGTGCCGAGAGAGCTGCAGTGGTCTTGCCACCGGGAGCGGCACACAAGTCGAGATAGCGCACCGGCTTGTGAACGAGAGAGCCCACCACATGAGAAATGAACATCGAGGAGGCTTCTTGCACATAGTAGCGACCCGTTTGAAATGCAGGGTCGAAGGTGAAAGGAATGCGCTCATCGAGATAGTAGCCTTGTGGGCACCACGGCACTCGATGCCCCATGAGCGAAGCATTTGCCACATTTTTGGCAGGGTTGAGCCTAATAGACACTTGAGGCTGGGTGTGCTCGATGGCATGCACAAGCTCTTGCCACTGCTGGGGTAGCAGTTGGCGCAGTTGAGCAATAAAATCTTCTTTCATTTCTTGCATGGGTGAGTGTTGAAACCGGTGTGACAAAAATACCAAGTTTTGGCCGAATGCCCAAGTCCAAGAGCCACATTTTATCGGCTTGGCATGGGTGTTCACGTTGCACAGTGCCCAAGGGGTGCAAAGTAACGTTTATTAATAGTTTTTTGCGACTTTGATGACGGGAAAATGGGCTTTTTTTGTTAACTTTGTATGTTTCATAGATTAGACTGTCAGGTTAGTGTTTTTTCTGTGCTCGATTGAGAGTAAACAAATGGGGAAAGCAGGCAGGCTAAGAAAATTGGATAATTTTTTATGTCTGAAGATTTAAGAGAACAACAAGAAGAGAGAAATTACTCGGCCCATAATATTCAGGTGCTCGAAGGTCTTGAAGCCGTGCGCAAGCGTCCGTCCATGTATATTGGTGACACCCATGTCAAGGGTTTGCACCATTTGGTGTCGGAAGTCGTTGATAACTCTATCGATGAGGCTCTTGCGGGCCACTGCGACAATATCGAGGTGATTATAGGTGAGGATAACTCTATCAGTGTTGCCGATAATGGTCGTGGTATTCCCGTCGATGAACATCAAAAGTTGCACAAGTCGGCACTCGAAGTGGTGATGACCGTGCTTCATGCCGGTGGCAAGTTTGACAAAGGCTCCTATAAGGTTTCGGGTGGCTTGCACGGTGTGGGTGTGAGTTGTGTGAATGCATTGAGCGACTATCTGCGTGCCGAGGTGCGCCGTGACGGCAAGGTGTATATGCAAGAATACTCGTTGGGCAAGCCCAAGGCACCCGTGCAGGTGATTGGCGAGTCGAGCGAGCATGGCACCACCATCACATTTCACCCCGATGCCACGATTTTCCAAACCACAGTCTACCAGTTTGAAGTGCTGGCCAATCGCTTGCGCGACCTGGCCTACTTGAATGCTGGCATTCACCTCTCGCTCACCGATTTGCGCTCGCTCGACGAGAACGGCAAGCCTCGCACCGAGAGTTTCTACTCCGAAACCGGTCTCGACGACTTTGTGAAATTCCTCGACGAGGGCAAGACTTCGCTCATTGGCGATGTGATTCACATTCACAGCAACAAGAATGGTATTCCTGTTGAGGTGGCGATGACCTATAACGACTCGTTTAAAGAAAACATCTACTCTTTTGTCAACAATATCAACACAATAGAAGGCGGAACACACCTCACAGGTTTTCGCCGTGGCTTGGGAGCTACTCTCAAGAAATATGCCGAAGACAGCAAGATGCTCGACAAGGTGAAGGTTGAACTCAGCAAAGACGACTTTCTTGAGGGCTTGACAGCGGTGATTTCGGTGAAGGTGCTTGAACCTCAATTTGAGGGACAAACCAAGACCAAGCTGGGCAATACCGAGGTGATGGGTGCCGTTGACTCGAGCATTCGTGAAGCTCTTGGAGCCTATCTCGAGGAACACCCCAACGAGGCCAAGGCGATTGTCGAAAAAGTGATACTGGCAGCCACAGCACGTCACGCTGCTCAAACTGCACGTGCACGCATTCAGCGCAAGTCGCCTTTGTCGGGGGCAGGACTGCCTGGCAAGCTCGCCGACTGCTCTTCTAAAGACCCTGCACAGTCGGAGCTGTTTATTGTCGAGGGTGACTCGGCAGGTGGCTCGGCCAAGCAAGGTCGCGACTGCACCTTCCAGGCTATTTTGCCACTGCGTGGTAAAATCTTGAATGTGGAAAAAGTGCTGGAGCACAAAATCTATGACAGTGAGTCGGTGGTCAATATTTTCCGTGCCCTTGGCATTAGCGACCCCAAGAACTTTGAGTTTGAGAAGTTGCGCTATCACCGCGTGATTATCATGACCGATGCCGATGTCGATGGTGCTCACATTGCTACTTTGCTCATGACATTCTTCTATCGTTGCATTCGCCCCATTATCGACCATGGTTGTCTTTATATCGCAACTCCACCTCTCTATCGTTGCACCAAGGGCAATAATTGGGAATATTGCTGGAACGACCAGCAAATGCGCCAGTTTATCGATAAATATGGTGCTGGCGAGGAACGCAATGTCAAAATTCAGCGTTTCAAGGGTCTTGGCGAAATGAATCCCGATCAGTTGTGGGACACCACCATGGATCCCGCCAATCGCATGCTCAAGCGTGTGCAGGTGACCGATGCTGCCGAAGCCGATCGCACCTTCACTATGCTCATGGGCGAGGAGGTTGCTCCACGACGCAAGTTTATTGAGGACAATGCAACCTATGCCACCCTCGACACTTAATTGAGCGTATTAATTTTTTCAGTTTTTGAATATTAAAAGCAGGGAAGTCTCGGTGTGAATGAGATTTCCCTGCTTTGCGTTTTGCCGAGTTTTCGGCTCAGTCAATTTTTTCCTCCATTGGTGAAGCTTGGCATGAGGATATAGCTTAATGGTTTAACCCAAATCGGTCATTAGATTTCTTTGTTTTTGTCAAATTATTTTGAGTAATTTTTGATTGATTTTGAGGGCG
>CAMYCE010000041.1 GCA_947254205.1 uncultured Prevotellaceae bacterium | reverse complement strand
GGCAAGAAAAAGCCTAAGATATTTTCTTATTGCGACCTAATGACCGATTTGGGTTCAACCGTCTCGCAAGTTGGCGAGGCGGTTTTTTCTTGCCCAAGAGAAACAGCAGTAATTCACAAAACGATTGCCGGCAATGTGCACGCAACAATTCTTGTGCACATCGCCAGCAATGAAAAATTTGAGAAGAACAACGGTTTTCAAGACGTGGGTTTCAATGCCAGTTCAATGAGCATGGTCACATCACTCACGTCGACTTTACCGTCACCATTTAAATCAAATTGGGCAGAGGTCTCCTTGCTGTGAGCGAGAATATGGTTGATGAGACACGTCACATCACCTGCATCGACATTGCCATCAGCATTTAAATCGCCTTTAAGGGTTTTGCTGCATTGACGCACCAGCACGCATATAGAGTCCATGCCATCGGTCAATCGCAATTGGGCGGTTCTGCTCTCTATGCCCTGCGGCAATGCATCATAGGCTATAGTGAGCGTGTCGAGGGTGAGCCCATTGGGCTTGTTGATTACCCTGCACCACTGAGCATCGCTCTCCACTGGGGTCTTGTAGCCAAACATCGAGAAAATCTGTTGGTTTATTGAACCTTGTGAACTCGGCACCTCTATTTGCTGAGTGCCCACAGGCAACAAAGTAATGGCCGAGTGTGCAATGAGAGGGAATATATAAAAAGATGACTGCCCCTTGTCTTGGCTAAAATAACCTGTCACAGGTCTCCACCCTTCACGGTTGTGAAAATAGGCTGTGTTGCCATGATTTCTCATTGAAGCCATGGCAAACGATACATCAACGGAATCATTGTGCTCAGGAATGCCATCAACAACCAAGAAAAAATCATCACGAATCACCTTAGGGCTAAATTCAAACCAAGTTCCTTTAAGATTTGAACCACTCCCCGTTTCAAGTTCAAAGACTCGCCACCAGGCCGATGCTATCTTTTGATCGGGCTTGCCATCTTTGGCACTATAAAGATGCACACCCACATTGGCTATTTGATCGCTCACCGAGGTGCCCTTGGCTGTAACAAAATAAACCGTTGCTCCATACACCATGATGGGACGAGATGGCTTAGAAAAATGCTCGGCATAGGCATCAATTTTCATTTTATTATCGCCAGGAAACGTTCCTTCTCCTTCAAGGCTATAGGTCGTGGGCACATCACCTGAAAGCAAATTATTGACAAATCCCTCATATTCAACCGAGACTTCAATACTATCACGCGACTTTCCATGAGAGTTGCTTACCTCTAAACTCACAGATTGGTTGTGCATGAAATCATAGCTCACCCACGGATTTTGCTCGGTTGAAGTAGCAGGGGTGCTACCAGTAAAAGTCCATTGCCATGCAGTGGGAAATCCTGTAGAGGCATCAGCAAAGTGCACGGGTACAAGAGGGGCTATCATGGGCAGGTGGGTTTCGCTGAAACGGAATGTGGCAGGAGGCAAAATGCGTGCCACAGGTGCTGTGCCTTGCACATTCACAAAGGCCTGTCGCGTGATGGTGCTATTGCGACCACCGGCATCGGTCACAGTGAGAGTTACATCATGCTTTCCCTCTTGTGTGTATTGCACAAGTGGGCAAGGATCACTCGATGTGGCAGGGCTTCCTCCTGCAAAAGTCCATTGCCACTTCACTGGCAACCCATGCGACAAGTCGATAAATTGCACTTGCTCGCCTGTGGTGACATTGATGGCATCAACCTCGGCCAAACCTTTCACCTCCAAACCATCGATTTTAAAATCGGCCATATAGCCTCCCACCTTCATGTCATCTTTGGTGCCCGCTCCATAGGTGAACCTCAATTTCACTGTCTTACCCGAAAAGGCACTCAAGTCGGCTGTTATTTTATGCCATTTAGCTCCTTTCTCTTGCAATGCCTGCGTGCTATTCCACACTTCATGCGAGGTTGCAAAGTCATCGGTAGAAATCGAGAGTGAAAGCACCGCATAGTCATTCAGGTTTACACTAAAATAGATATAGGCATTTAAAGTGCCACCATTGGGCACAGTAAACGGTTGCCCCGTGAGACTCGAAACTCCACGCCTATAGATTTGATAGGGGCCGGTAACCTCCAGCGATTGCACATCGGCAGGGTCAATCTCACTAAAAGCTTTACCGCTCCCGGTGGTCTTAGTCAATTTCCATGTAATGGCATTTTCGGCATCGGCATCGACAACCCATTGGGTCATGCCATCATCAAAATTCTCTCTCCACACCACTTGTGCCTCTCCAGCTCCTTGCACTCCAAAAGCAGCTTGCAAAGCACCAGTTGCTCGATGAGGCATGTGCAATAGCTGTCGCTGAGAAGCATCAACAAGAGGTGCCTCCATGCCGGGTGCATGTGCAAGCTCACGCACTGCCTTAACTGGTGGTAGCAATAGCGATGCTGCACATGTGAGTGCAAGCATGGCTACAAGAATCATTGGCCAACGTTTCATAAATATCTATGTTTATTTTTCCTACACCCCATCTATTTGATAAATTTTATTTGTTTAACACCTGTTGATGTCTTCATCATGGCAACATAAACTCCGTGCTCAAGATGAGAAAGGCTCATGCTACCGTCAACAACAGCATGGGCAACAACAGTGCCACTCATGCTAAGCACAGTTATCGTCGCTTCCCCAGTCACCTCAAGTTGCGAAGTGGCAGCATTGTAGCACAATCCGTCACCGGCCGGCTTGACCTCGGCCACTGCAGTATTAACGGCTGGCTCAACAAGCGCAATGCTTGCCCCATTCACAAATAGCCCCCAAGGGTTGGTAGTAACATCATGGATACCAATGTAGTAAACACCAGGTTCGGTGATAGTGAATTCAACACTATCGGTATCAAACATCGATCGTTGCAAAGCCCCATCTTCATAGGATTTTAAAATCACACTGCCTTCAACACTCGAAACTCGTTGAGTGGTGCCTTGAGCAGGCTCTAAATTGCCTACCATCGTTGAAGATGCAAGAACAATATCAAAAGCATCGCTGTAGCGATAGTTATAGCCATGTAGCCCAACTTTAAAAACGTGCTTGCCTGCTACTGTTGTGAAAGGAGGTGTGAACAGCCAATCATCGGCTTTGGCAAATTTGTTATATCGCATGTCACCTTCAGAGGCATTGTAACTCCAAGTTTTACCATCGGCGTTGGCATCAACAATGCTCCATGTGCTGATAGATGTGGCATCGCTAAACTTGGCACTATAGGGCAATGTCACCGGCTGTCCAAACACCATGCTATTGGTTGTGCAACCTTCACCCTCAATATCGCTGTGAGAGGCAAAAATCACATAGGAATAGGAAGCAAGCTCAAGCGTTTCGAGATCGGTAAAACTTGTTTTGTCCAATCCTTTAACAACCTCTACCGAGTCGGGAAGACGCATGATGCGATAGGTGAGCATCGAGGCATCAATATCCTCATTGGCTGTGTTTTTGGCAGGAGCAGTGAATGAAACTACCGGGTGCCCATCAACAGCAGTGAGGGTTGCATGGGTGACAGGCATGGGGCGCACTACATTTTTTTCGACTTCTATTTTTTGGAATGCTATTCCCCCCAAGTATCGCTTATTGTAAGCGTGCACGCCAATATAGTAAATGCCACTCTCGGCAGGAGTAAATGTGGCAACCTGCTCTTCATAGGTGTTTTTGGTGTAATTATCATTTTGAGCCAGTATCACCGATTGCGCCTTGATTGTAGTGGCATTGCCAATGGTGATAGCATAACGAGCAAAGTCGCTTGAATATTTCGACCCTTTTCTAACATAATACTTCATGTTGTAGCTCGTGCCTGCTTCAAGCATCACCCCTTTTTTAAAGATGAGCCAATCATCGGCATCATTAGAAAAACTCTCGTCGCACAGAGCTTCAAGACCTTGGACATTGAAAGTCCAAGTTTTGCCATCGGCGTTGGCATCTATTACTTTCCAAGCTGTTGCAAATGTAGCCTCATCGGGAATGTTGAGTGTGGAAGGAACCGAAACTTGGGCCACCGCTGTGAGGCTCATGGAGGCCAGCAATAGTTCATAAAATAAATGTTTCATCATGCAATAAAAGTTTTATCAATTAAAGAAAAAGATTAGTTTTCGTTAAAGTATTTGTAAATATAGCGAATATAAACTTATTTTTCAAACAAAAACACTTAAAACGCTTCATTATCACCATTTCCACTTCCCACAACACATTAAAGCATTGAACAAATTTGGCTATCACTAAGCCCAATAAAAAAGGTTGCAACCCATTGTGGATTGCAACCTTGTTGTTTTGATATTGAGTTCCCCAAATAAGCTTAGAAGGGATTTTCTTCGGTGCCGGTGAAGGACTTAAACAAGTCGTTGGCCAAGCTACTGGCTCCAATGCGGAAGTAGGCATTGTCCAGCCAAGCCTCGCCCAGCACTTCTTTCACAATGGTGTAGTATTTCACTGCATCTTCGGTTGTGCGTATGCCACCCGATGCCTTAAAGCCCACCATGATGCCATGCTTGTCGAAATATTCCTTGATGCAACTGCACATCACATAGGCAGCCTCAAGTGATGCTCCGGGATAGATTTTACCCGTTGAGGTTTTGATGAAATCGGCACCGCTATACATCGACAAAATCGAAGCACGCTTGATGTTTTCGGCAGTCTTGAGAGCGCCAGTTTCGAGAATCACTTTCAAGTGGTTGTCGCCAATAGTGGCCTTAAGCTCGGCAATTTCATCGCACAATTCTTCATAGGCTTCATCAACAAAGTAGCCAAGATTCATCACCACGTCAACTTCATCGGCTCCATCTTGCATGGCGAGGGCAGTCTCGGCAACCTTGGTCTCGATGTGGCCTTGCGACGAGGGGAAATTGGCACTGCACACGGCAATGTTCACATCACTCACTTCAAGATTGGCGCGCACCACCTCGGCAAAATTGCTGTAAACGCAAATTGATGCCACATTTTTATAGTTGGGATACTTCACCCAGTAGTCGTTCACCTTTTTGGTGAAGGCGGCAACGCTGTGCTCGCTATCGGTGGTGCTGAGTGTTGTGAGATCAACGGTGTTGAGCAGGAATTCATAAACCTCTTTGTTCATGTTCTCGGCTGCATGCTCGTCGATTATCTTTTTTACTGCAGCGGCCACTTTGGCATCATCAACTTCTACTGCGCTATTCTTGATAGCCTCTTCATACTTATCGGTACTAAAGGAAGTGTCCATTTTGAGTGTTTCTTTCATCTTTTGAAACTGTTCTTTGATTTCACCCATAATTGAATGTGTTTTAAAAATTGATTACTTACTTCTTATTTGTCGTTGAGTGGCTCATGCAAGCTGGCATCACTCGTGAGCTTGGGATTGTTGCGATGACGAGAGTGGTCGCGCGCCGTTTTCTTGGCAAAATTGCGCTGCAACGCCTCGGTGAGGTCGATGCCCGTTTGATTGGCAAGGCACATCACCACCCACAGCACATCGGCAAGTTCGTCGCCCAAGTCGGCATCTTCTTCACCAGACTTGAAACTTTGGTCGCCATAGCGACGGGCCACGATGCGAGCCACCTCGCCCACCTCTTCGGTGAGCTGTGCCATGTTGGACAGCTCACTGAAATAGCGAACGCCATAGGTGTGAATCCACTCATCAACTCTATTTTGTGCCTCTCGAATAGTCATTGTTTTTCAACGTCACAAATTTAGTCAAATAAAACGATAATTGCACTACATTCAAGCCATAAACAGGGATTTAGGCATTAAATCTCATGCGCAAAGCTATACTACCGCATGAAAAAACAAGAGAAAAACGCTAAGAAAACTATTCCTTGAGGAGGGTGTCGACAATGATGGTCACGGGGCCATCGTTGATGAGTTCTACTTGCATGTCGGCTCCAAAACGGCCGGTTTTGACCGTGCGACCCAGCAATTTCTCGACTTCGGCACAATATTGCTCATAGAGGGGCACTGCCACCTCATGCCCTGCCGCATGAATGTAGCTGGGACGATTTCCTTTTTTGGTTGAGGCATTGAGCGTGAATTGGCTCACAGCAAGCACCTCGCCACCAGCATCGAGCACACTGCGATTCATCACGCCTGCTTCATCGTCAAAAATGCGCATGTTCATAGTTTTTTGCGCCAGCCAAGGCACATCTTGAGCTGTGTCGCCCTCACGCACGCCCACCAGCACCATGAGCCCCTGCCCTATTTCGCTAAACAGCTCACCATCAATAGTTACCGATGCGCGTTTCACTCGTTGAATTACAATTCTCATAGTTTTTTATTATTCGTCTTTATTTTTGGGGATTAAAATATTCGATAATGCGTTGAGCACGAGCTTTGCCCACCACAGCCTCCAAATCGGGCTGCGATGCCTCACGAATGCGCTTGAGGCTCTTAAACTGCTTGAGCAACAACTGCTTAGTTTTTTCTCCAATGCCCTGAATATCATCTAACTCACTATGTATCTGCGAGTTGCTACGGCGCTTGCGGTGAAATGTAATGGCAAAACGATGGGCCTCGTCGCGCAATCGCTGAATCACATGCAACGATTCGCTATTCTTGCCGATAAAAAGTGGCACGCTATCGCCCGGAAAATAAATCTCATTCATGCGCTTGGCAATGCCAATAGCCGAGACCTTGTCGCGCAAGCCCAACTCATCGAGCACCTCAATGGCAGCACTCAACTGCCCCTTACCACCATCGAGCACCACCAGCTGTGGCAAAGGCTCACCCTCGGCAAGCAATCGCGAGTAGCGACGCGAGAGCACCTCTTTCATCGAGGCATAGTCGTTGGCTCCTTCAACCGTTTTAATAATAAAATGGCGATAATCTTTCTTGCACGGCTTGGCATCACGAAACACTACACACGATGCCACCGGCGTAGTGCCTCCAATGTTGGAGTTGTCGAAGCACTCGATGTGATGTGGCAACACGGGCAACCTAAAATCGCGTTGCAAGGTGGTGAGGGTGCGCGTGACACGTTGCTCAGGGTTGAGCTTCTCCATGCGCTTATACTTGTCGATTCTGTGCTGCTCGGCATTTTTGAGTGAAATGCCAAGCAACTTGCGCTTGTCGCCACGTTGGGGCACCACAAATTCTATGCCATCGAGCTCAAAATCGGGCAAAACATTCACAAGAGCTTCTTTCACCTTGTCGTGGCGATAGGTCTCCTTAAATCGATCTCGAATTTCGCGAATGGCGGTCGACAACAAGTCGGCTTCATCGGCATTGGCATCGGCATCTATAAATTTATACTCAAGCGTAACACTTTGCACGATTGAACCGCCTCGCACATGCAAATAGTTGACATAACTTGCCGAATCATCGCTAATAATCGAGAACACATCAACATTATGAATCGAGGGATTCACAATCACCGATTTTGACCGATATTGCTCGATAAGTTGATACTTGCGCTTCACTTCCTGAGCCTCTTCAAATTTCAACTCACTGGCAAAATGCTCCATTTCATCGAATAAATAATCGCTCACTTGCTTAGTGTCGCCTCGCAAAATTTGAGTGATTTCATCGATATATTCTTGATACTGGCGAGGGGTGATGAGTCCATGGCAACAACCAGCGCAACGTTTAATGTGATATTGCAAGCACAAGCGCACTTTCTTCGATTCCACCGTCGACGGAGTGAGATTGTAACGACACGAACGAATCGGATAAATTTGTCGCAACACATCAAGCAGAGCATGGACTACCTCGGTCTTGGGATAAGGCCCATAAAAACGCCCTCCCCTATTGGGGGTTTCGCGAGTGATGTAGACACGCGGAAAAAGTTCCTTGGTCACACATATCCATGGATAGCTCTTGTCGTCTTTGAGCAGCACATTATAGTGAGGTTGAAATTCCTTGATGAGACTATTTTCAAGGTCAAGCGCCTCTTCCTCGCTATTCACCACCACATATTTCAAGTCCCAAATATTGCGCACGAGCATGTTGGTGCGCAAAGTTGGGTGCACCCTATTGAAATAGGAATTCACACGTCGCTTGAGGTTCTTGGCCTTGCCCACATAAATCACCGTTCCTTCTTTGTCGAAGTAACGATACACACCGGGGCTTTCGGGCATAGTGCTCAATTTCACTTTAAGTTCGAGACGCAACTCCATTGGCACACATAGTTTAGTGGCAACAACGGGCGAATATCCTCAACTGGATTATTCGCCCGAAAATTTCTTTTAGTTTAACTTCGATCAATCAAAATCAAAGAGTGTGGTTACTTCCACATCTTGAGGAAACACATCACGCCCTTTCAAGAAATTGAGACCGCATATAAAATTCACATAAACTTTCTTAGGCTTCATCGACATCACCAGCTCATAGGCAGCCATCATGGTGCCACCCGTGGCCAAAAGGTCGTCGTGCAACACAACCACATCATCGGGGCCAATGGCATCTTTGTGAATCTCGATAGTGTCGACGCCATATTCCTTGGTGTAGGTTTGCTTGATTGTTTCGGCAGGCAACTTGCCAGGCTTGCGCAAGGGCACAAATCCTGCATTCAGGTCGGCAGCAAGAATGCCTCCACCAATAAAGCCACGAGCCTCGATGCCCACAACCTTGGTCACTCCTTTATCTCGATATAGGTCGAGCATGGCTTCGCGCATGATCGCCATGGCTTGCGGGTCCTTAAACAAGGTCGTCAAATCTTTAAACTGAATTCCCGGCTGAGGAAAATCGGGCACATTGCGCACTACCGATTTCAATTTTTCGAGTTCCTCTTTTTCCATTGTTGTATTGTAGTTTTTAAATTGTTATTTATCGTTATCAATAGAAGTCAAGTGTAACCAATCAAATTGTTCCACGTGAAACAAATTGCAACTATCTACCTAATAGCAAGAGCAGTATATTCACATCGCTTGGCGAGATGCCAGGAATGCGCGACGCCTGCCCCACTGTTTCGGGCTTGATGCGTTCAAGTTTTTGGCGGGCCTCGGTTGAGAGGGCATGAAGAGAAGCATAGTCAAATTTCCCTGCAATTTTCACTTGATCGAGACGAGCAATTTTTTGTGCAATCAATTCTTCACGCCCAATATAGCCTTGATATTTGATTTTAATTTCGGCAGCTTCCACTATCTCATCGCGACGCAACTCCTCGACTTGCATGATGGCATCGTGCAACTGGGGCACATGTCCTGCAAGTTCATGAATTGTGAGCTGAGGGCGCAAGATCAAGTCGTGCAATTTCACTCCTTGCTTGAGAGGGCTCAGCCCTTTGCTTTCGAGAGCGTCATTAACATCTTGAGCACGCACCGAGAAGTTTTTCACAAATCCAATCAAGCGGTCAACTTCTTGCCACTTCGACTGCATGAGTTCATAGCGTTCTCTTGTGGCCAGTCCTATGGCATAGCCACGGGGAGTGAGACGGCGGTCGGCATCGTCTTGACGCAGCAAAATGCGATGCTCGGCACGGCTCGTGAACATGCGATAGGGTTCGTCGACCCCCTTGGTCACGAGGTCGTCGATGAGCACCCCAATATAGGCCTCGTTGCGTGCCAGCACAAACGGCTCACTGCCCACCACCTTGTGATGGGCGTTGATGCCGGCAATCAACCCCTGCCCTGCCGCCTCTTCATAGCCCGTGGTGCCATTCACCTGCCCTGCAAAAAAGAGGTTTTTCACCAATTTAGTTTCAAGGGTGTGGTGCAATTGTGTGGGGTCGAAGAAATCATATTCGATGGCATAGCCGGGGCGATAGACCTGCACATTTTCAAGGGCAGGAATCTTTGCCAATGCATCGAGTTGCACCCGCCACGGCATCGACGATGAAAAGCCGTTGAGATACATCTCGTTGGTTGTTTCTCCCTCGGGTTCAATGAAAAGCAGATGCGACTCTTTGTCGGGGAAGGTCACCAATTTAGTTTCGATGCTGGGGCAATAACGTGGTCCGATACTCTGAATTTGCCCATTATAGAGTGGCGACTCATCGAGCCCGTCGTGCAAAACTTGGTGCACTTGGGCATTGGTGTAGGCTATCCAGCAAGAGCGTTGCTTGAGCGAGCTGTGCACGGTGGGGAGGAATGAGAAATGATGAAAATCGTGGTCACCATCTTGGCGTGTGGCCTTGCTGTAATCGACAGTGCGGCCGTCGATGCGCACAGGTGTGCCCGTCTTCATGCGTTGGGTGGCAAAGCCCAAGTCGCGCAATTGCTCGGTGATGCCATGTGAGGCAGGTTCCGATACACGGCCACCTTCGAGCTGCACAGGCCCCACATGCATGAGCCCATTGAGAAATGTGCCAGCCGTGAGCACAACAGTTTTGGCCTTGAAGTGCACTCCAAAAGCAGTAACCACTCCCCTCACCTCTCCATCTTCAATATCGAGAGCAGTAGCAGAGTCTTGCCACATGTAGAGGTTGGGAGTGTGCTCAATAATGGTGCGCCAATTTTCGATAAACTTGGCACGATCGGCCTGAGCACGAGGACTCCACATGGCAGGTCCCTTGCTGCGGTTGAGCATGCGAAATTGAATGCTGGAGCGGTCGGTCACGATGCCCATTTGTCCGCCAAGAGCATCTATCTCTCTCACTATCTGCCCCTTGGCAATGCCACCAACTGCCGGATTGCAACTCATTTGGGCAATCTTGTTCATGTCCATAGTGATGAGTAGCGTTGATGAACCCAGCCGGGCGGCAGCACACGCAGCCTCGCAACCGGCATGGCCGGCACCGATTACTATAACATCATAGCTATATTTCATTTTTCAAACACGTTAGCAGGAATTATAGCAAGAGCCTCATTTTCATGTTGTTCCATAATTTCACGCTCGCCCGGACCTTTGTCGTTGATGCCACACAAGTGAAGCACCCCATGAATGAGCACACGCAACAACTCGTTGTGGTAGTCACGCTCAAACAACACGGCATTAGACCTCACCGTGTCGAGCGAAATCACCATGTCGCCAGCAATGCGACGACTGTTGCTATAATCAAAGGTGATAATATCGGTATAATAATCGTGCCCAAGAAATTGATTGTTGGTTTTTAAGATATATTCATCGTTGCAGAATATATAGGTCAATTTCCCCACATTCTTGTCATGATTGTGGGCTACTTGTTCAATCCAACTTTTCACAGCATCGTGATTGAACCGGGGCATCTCTACTCCTTCAACAATATAGTTGATATTTATCATAGCCTATTTTTGCAGATACAAAGATAGCTCATTAATTTGACAAAAACCAACAAGAAAATATTTTTTGCCAATTTACGCATTTTTTGAGGCAAAGAACACAGGGGGCATAAAATAGAGCTTATAGGCTGAAATATCGACATTTATAGATTTTTTAAGACCATGAGAATTGCAAATTCAGCTGCACTCAAGCAACTACCAAGCAATTTCAAACCCTTGAAGCCTCAAAAAGGCACATCAATCAATCAACTTGTGGCACGAAAATTGCAGAATGGTAATAGGGCACCCTACGAGATGAAAAAAGATGCACTCGCGCAACTGCATCGCACAAAAAATGGTGCTTAGCAAAAATATTGCACAAAAGCAAGAATAATGAGAAATATTAATTAACTTTACTCCAACTTCAAAAAAAACACTCACAATTATGATCGACTACTTTAGCGCCAATCTTTGGCAACTGTGGGCACTGGTGTGCATCGTGTGCCTCATTCTCGAACTCACATCGGGCGACTTCTTTATCATGTGCTTCTCGCTGGGAGCAATAGCAGCAGCAATCGTTGCAGGTTGTGGCTTGAGCTTTCATGTGCAAGTCATCGTTTGGGTTGCCTGCTCGGCTTTGTGCTTGCTCTTTGTGCGCCCCTTTGCCTTGAAATACTTGCACCGCAACGACCAAAGTCACCCCAGCAATGCCGATGCCCTCATGGGGCGCGAAGGCATTGTGACCGATGCTATCGAGCAGCACGGACATGGCCGTGTGAAAATCGACGGCGATAGCTGGAAAGCCGTGGCAAGCAACCACGAGGCTATAGAAGCCGGAAGCCGAGTAAAGGTGGTGGGACGTGAAAGCATCATCATCAGTGTCGAAAAAATCTAAAAAAAACTACAATTATCAACTTTTAAATAATCAATCATGGACATTACACTCTACATCGTTGGTGCACTCGTTGTGCTGGGCCTGATCATGGTCAAAATGAGCCTTGTTATTATTCCACAAAGCGAAACCAAAATCGTTGAACGACTGGGAAAATACTATGCCACACTGCGCCCCGGCATCAACGTGATTATCCCCTTTATCGACCGCCCCAAGAGCATTGTGGGCTATGCCGCCGGTCGCTACTTCTACACCAGCACCATCGACTTGCGCGAGCAGGTGTATGACTTCGACAAGCAAAATGTGATTACCAAAGACAACGTGCAGACCCAAATCAATGCACTGCTCTATTTTCAAATCGTAGACCCTTTCAAGGCAGTGTATGAAATCAACAACCTGCCCAATGCTATCGAAAAGCTCACTCAAACCACCTTGCGCAACATTATTGGCGAACTCGAACTCGACGAAACTCTCACCTCGCGCGACACCATCAACACCAAGTTGCGCGCCGTGCTCGATGATGCTACTAACAAGTGGGGCATTAAGGTGAACCGCGTGGAGCTGCAAGACATCACCCCACCTCAAAGCGTGCTCCAAGCCATGGAGAAGCAAATGCAGGCCGAGCGCAACAAGCGTGCCACCATTCTCACCAGCGAGGGACAAAAAGCCGCTGCCATCTTGCAATCGGAGGGACAAAAAACGGCTCGCATCAACCAAGCCGAGGCCGACAAGCAGACCGAAATTTTGCGTGCCGAAGGTGAAGCTCAAGCTCGCATACGCAAGGCCGAAGCCGAGGCCCAAGCCATCGACCGCATCACTCAGGCCGTGGGCAAGGACACTAATCCTGCCAACTATCTCATCGCCCAAAAATACATTGCCATGATGCAAGATGTGGCAACTGGCGACAAGACCAAAACCGTGTATCTGCCCTATGAGGCAAGCAACTTCATGGGCTCGATAGGTGGCATCAAAGACCTCTTCAAAGAGAGTTAATCTCCCCCCCCCCACACACACATGCAACCTCACAAGGCAGGAAAGACAGGGTGCCCCCCTTCTTTCCTGCCGTTTTCATGACAATTATATCAGTCCAGATAAATGCCAAATTAAGAGTTAAAACATCGTTTATTCTTTATAGTCAATACAAGTCATTATCTTTGTGAATATAAAATTGAAAAGATGCTACAACAATGACACTGGCAAAAAGAAACATAATCGAAGATCTACGAAACATCGTCGCCGAAGGACGACAATCGGCTTATCGTGCTGTCAATAAATTAGCGGTACAAACCTATTGGAACATTGGCAAACGTATTGTTGAAGAAGAACAAGGAGGAGAAAATCACGCCCGGTATGGGAGTCGTCTCATAGCCTCTATTTCTTCGATTCTTAGCCAAGAATTTGGAGCAGGATTCTCGGAACGTGATTTGCGAAGGTACAGACAATTCTATCTAAATTTCAAAGATTTAGAGATTTGGCACACGCGTGTGCCAAATCTTAGCTGGTCACATTTTAAAAGAATAATGTCGGTAGCAGATCCTAAAGCCAGAGTATGGTACACTCAAGAAGCATCAGAGCAAATGTGGAGTATTCGCACACTCGATCGCAATATTTCTACACAATATTACGGAAGAATGATGGCAGCTCAAAGAGACAACTTAAACATTCCTTCTCCACAGATAACACAACCCGATCCCTTGGAATATATTAAAAATCCTATGGTGGCAGAATTCCTTGGTTTCAAGAAAAATACACACTATGATGAAAACGACTTAGAACAAGCTCTCATAGATAACCTAAAGGACTTTATCATGGAACTGGGCAAGGGCTTTGCATTTGTTGAACGACAAAAACACATCAGCACAGAAACAAGTGATTTCTATATTGATTTGGTATTCTACAACTATCGATTAAAAAGTTTTGTGCTATTTGAACTGAAGACACACGCCATTACTCATCAAGACATCGGTCAACTGGATATGTATGTGAGAATGTATGATGACCTCATTAAAAATCAAGATGACAACCCCACCATTGGTGTCTTACTTTGCACCGAAACCGACAATACCATAGCTCGATATTCTGTGCTCAATGACAACGAGCATCTTTTTGCATCAAAGTACATGGCTTATTTACCAACCGAGGCGGAGTTGCAACATGAAATAGAACAACAAAAACAGTATTTTCTTGATCTACATCAGCACAAACCTAAAACAGATAGTCATGACATTAAATGATTATTTTTAATACAAGCCTTTCAACTAATATTTCACATTGCATACCGGTGGCTTAATCATTAAGAATAACCAATCAATTCAAGTGCAACCTCACAAGGCAGGAAAGACAGGGAGCCCCCCTTCTTTCCTGCCTATTTTTTATTCAAATTATTGAGATTTTTATTGACAAATAAAATTATTCATTTGTAGCAATCCTATACGCCAACAACTTAATTTTATATTTTTAATTTACAATCAAAAGGAAAAACGAAGACTTTTCCCCTTTGCCCTGATGATGGCTGGTGTCGCATTGTGCACGCCTGCCATGAGTGGTGAAGATGGTCCCCCTTCAAATGATTGTGGAGCGACACATGGGAGTCAAAACATCAATTCCCGTTGCCGATATTCACAAAATCACCTTTGGACAAGGCGCCATGCACATTGATTACCAAAACAGTCCACAAAGTGGTATGCCTCAAGAAATTGCATTGAGCGAAATCAAAAAATGGTGGTTCTCTCACGAGGTTTTGTCGGCAGTAGCCACTCCCATCGCCGAAATTGGCAACGTGTATGCCATGTTGAACAACACATTTTTGAGGTAGCAACCACTTTTTAGCCAGCAAAAAGTCCAATATTCAAGAAAAAATTGCTAACTTCGCCTATCAGAAAAACAATTTTTTCAAAATTAGGCGAAATGATTAACGTATTTCACATTGTGTCCAACAAAATTTGGAGTGGCCCCGAGCAATATGCCCACGACTTGGCATCACGACTCAAAGATGATAATAATTTCTATGTAGAGGTCGTGTGCAAGCCATCGGATACTGTGTATCAAAAGTTTCGCCAGCTCGAAATTCCCATCTCCATGCTTCCCCTCAAGGGCATGGCCGACTTTGACAGCCCCGTGCGCTTTGCAAGGCTCATCAAGAAAGGCAAAAACATCATTCATGTACACTCATTTCAAGATGCTGTCAATGCCATTCTTGCCAAGCACATAGCCGAGAACCCCGACACCAAAATTGTGCTCACCCTGCACGGCCTCACGCGCCCACGGCTCAACTACATCTCGCGCAAGGTGTATCGCGAGCTCGACCGGCTCGTGTTTGTCTCGCAACGAGCCTACAACGAGTTTGTGCCACGCTTCAAGGGCTTCGACAAGAGCAAAGCAGTCATCATTCTCGACAGTGTGCTTCCTGAGCCTCATGGCCAAGCTGGCACACCCTCCCTGCGTCAAAAACTGGAAATGAGCCCCGAGCAAGCTCTCATCATGTTTCATGGCAGGCTCTCGCAAGAAAAAGGTGTCGACACGCTACTTAAAGCGGTCTCTCAACTCGATCACAGCACTTTCAAGCTTGTGCTCATTGGCGAGGGTTTCTCAAAATATGTGTCGCAACTCAAGGCTTTTATTGTTGCCAACCAACTTGTGCGCAACGTGAGCTTTTTGGGCTACAACCCCAATGTGCAAGCCTACATTGCCCAATGCGACTTGGGTGTGTTGCCCAGCACGGTGCCCGAAGCACTGGGGCTATCCAATCTTGAATACATGATGCAAGGCAAAGCCCACATCGCCAGCAACAACGGCGCGCAAGAAGAGTATCTCGAAGATGGCCGAAACGCTGTGCTCATCAACCCCAGCAACCCTCATGTGCTGGCAGCCGCCATCAAAAGGCTCATCGACGACCCAGCCTTGCGCAACCAATTGGGCGAGCAGGCCAAAATAGACTTCAACAGTCGCCTCAACTATGATGCTTTCTATGAGCAAATGACGGCACTCTATGCCAGCCTGTTTTAAACAATAGATAACACATCATCAACGATTTCAAAAAAATAACCATTATGATTTCAGACTCATTACAAAAAGCCCTTAACGGGCAAATCGTAGCCGAACTCTACTCAGCCAACTTGTATCTCTCCATGTCGTTCTATCTCGAGAAAGAAGGATTTAGCGGCTTCTCTACTTGGATGAAAAAACAATCGACCGAAGAAATGGATCATGCCTATCAAATGGCAAGCTATATCATCAAACGCGGTGGCGAAGCCACTGTGAATCGCATCGAGGCCGTGAAACAAACATGGACCACTCCTCTCGAAGTGTTTGAAGATGCCTATAAACACGAGTGCCATGTGAGTCATCTCATCGACCAACTTCTCGATCAAGCCTTTGCCGAGGGCGATAAAGCCACACAAGACTTCTTGTGGCAATTTGTGCGCGAGCAAGTTGAAGAAGAGGCCAACGCCAGTGGCATTGTCGACCGCATCAAGCGCATGGGCGACAAAGCTATCTTCAACCTCGACGAGCAATATGGCAAGCGAGTGTAATAGTTCAACGAATTTTCTCGGTCAAGGCACACTGGGATAATGAAACGGCGACGATGCATTCATCGTCTCTATATTACTCAAATACAGGTATTTACACGTCCAAAAGAAATATTTACCGAGAAGATAAGTAATCAAAAAGAGACCTCAAGAAATTGAGGTCTCTTTTTGTGGGTAGAGATGGATTCGAACCACCGAAGCTATAAAGCAGCAGATTTACAGTCTGCCCCATTTGGCCACTCTGGAATCTACCCTTGCTCCAAATGAGTGCACAAAGGTAGTGATTTTTTTTTACTCTCAAAATAAAAAAGCGATTTTCTGTGCAATCGGTATCTAAAAAAAAAGAGGGATTCAAGCACACACGCTCGCAAATCCCTCTATTGTTTTTAGGCTATTGTCCCACTATGGCATGGGCGATAAATGGTCGCAAGTCACATTGTTAATGGCCGATTGTGGAGTAAGATAAACGATATTAGACGAGTTTTTCACGTCTTTCACCGTGTAGTGCACCTTGATGCCAATGCGCTCTTTTAAACATGGGATTATCGCCCGTGTTGGTGCGATAGATGTGGCACTTGTTGCGATAGAAATCGGAGCTGTAGGCATAGATTGAGAATGGAATCTCGGTTGCATCTCCACTCAAGAAAGGATATTCGGTGTAGCCGAAGCTCCAAGAGCACACACGGCCAATAAAACTGCTGATAAAATTGTTTTTTTCATCACTTTTTAAAGTTTGGTTTTAAGGTGGATAAAAATTCAAAATAATTATATAATTCACAAATTACAATTTCAAAATGAAGTCATAATGTGATTTCACATAACAAATATATCCGTAAGTTCAATTAAGAAATGCAACTTTTGGCAATAAACAAAAGGAGCGAAAAAG
>CAMYCE010000040.1 GCA_947254205.1 uncultured Prevotellaceae bacterium | reverse complement strand
TTGCCTCTTGTCTCGTGGGCTCGGAGATGTGTATAAGAGACAGCATCAACACTGCGTCCCTTGGCATCAACATAGTGCACCGAGTCTTCGGCGAGGGTATAGGGAGCTTTACCCATGTAGAAGTCGTTGTCGGTGTATTTGATCACCTTGGTGCGAGCATCGCAAAGAGCCATGATAGTATCGCTATCGGGGGTGATGAACTGGGTGTGCTCGTCAAGACCGGCAAATTGCTTGTTGGCATCGAGAGCCTCATTGTTCTTATAGTAGAAATAGGTGAAATACTTCTTTGTCATTTCTTCTTGTTCCCAGCCACGAGCAGCGTCATTAAGAATCTGGTTCCACTCGGCATCGGTTTTCACAATATATTGAGCAGCAACCTCGGCATAGTCTTCACGCACTTGGCTCGAAGCATAGGGAGTGACGAAACCGAGAGAGCGCACCTCGCCTGCATCGCGGTCGCCCCATTTGGAATCGTCGTAGTGACCATTGCTAATGAGAGCAAACGAAGAGGGATAGGTGATCTTTTGGTGCAAAATGTGGGTAAACTCGTGGTGCATAGTTTCGAAGCACAAGTCGTTCATGCTCTCCACATCGTCAACGTTGAGTGAATTGATGTTGTAGAGCGAAATTTTCACACCACCCTCGGCAAGACCCATCAAGATGGTGCCGTCGCTCTTATAAGAGGGCGAACCAATGAGGTGAATCACACGGGGAGAATTGCTCTTGAGGAAGTGGATGCTGTCGCCAACGATAGAAGGATCGGTATAGACATCAAACCACAGATACTTGGCCAACAAGGCTACGTCAACCGACTTTTCGAAATCAGCAGGAATCACGTTGTAGTTCATGTTGGTGCTGATGTCCTTCATCTTGTAGATGAATTGCAAGTTGTAGGGTTGCAAGTAATTTTGTTGAAGCCACTTGTCAAACTTATAGGTCGACAACGAGGAGTCGTTAGTGTCATTCACATCGGGGAAGATAGTGGGACCAAGGCTGTCTTCGCTGCAAGAGGAAAGCGAGCATGCACCCACTGCCACCATGAGAAGTGACGATAAATAATATTTAATTGGTTTCATCTTCATTCTGTTTTTTTATTATTTAACATCGTCGGCAGGAACCACATCTTTTGAAACTCTTTGTTCAGGAAGATTGGTCAACTTGAGAGGCTCACGTGGAGTGGGCTTCATGCCAGCTGCCAGAATTTCGGTAGGAATTTGAATTGCATAGCGAGAATCCATAAACCAGTCGTCACCATCGGCAGTAACGCCAACTGTCTTAGAACCCTTAACACCAATGTTGTGGGTAACCGAGAGACCGAAACGACGAATGTCGAACCAGCGTTGACCGGTGTGAACAGTCCAAATGCGACGGAAGTGTTGTACACATTGCAGATAGGGCAATATTTCGTCAGTCACACGATATTGTGCATTGGGGCACACTTGATCGATGTGAATGGGCTTCATGATGCCATGGGCACGACCACCGGTGCGTTTAGAGCCTTCGAGCGAATAGAAGCGTTCAACCAATTCACGAGTCATGGGCCTGTAGCGGTCGGGGGTTGAGTTGGCATTCTTTTGCATAGCACCATCAAAAGTCTTGAGGTCTTCCATAGCCTTGTCGATTTCGCCCATGAAGAGATAGGCCTCGGCACGGCAAAGGAGAGTTTCCTCGGTTGTGAACTCGGCGCGCACACCATGCACATAACCAATACCGGCCAACTTATCGGTATATTCAAATTGCTCAAAAGCATTGGGAGCAAAATAAACACCATAGTCGGAGCTACCCGAAGAACCACACAACGAAACAAAGCAGGGGTTCATAGAGAATTGCTCTTTGGTCTTGTTGTTGGTGAAGGTGAAACCTTCCCAAGATGGGCCGGGGCCTTGGATAGTGGCACGCTTGGCGTCACGGTTGCAAGCATAGCGGGGGCTCATAACGAGACGACGCCACCAAGAGGTGTAGTAGCTCATGATGAGCATGTTGTTGGTGCGCTCGCTGCTGGTGAAATAGCGACCAATATCGGAGACATAAAAGAAGTCGGTCTTGCTCCAAACATCAGAGCAAATTGTGGCAGGATCGTTACCCTTGAAGGCAGCAGTAGCATGTTCTACCACCTTGGGATAATCGCGCTTGAAAAGATAGAAGCGAGCAGCAAAGGCATTGGCTGCAGCCTTGTTGAAATGATATTTAGGACGATCATAGAAGTCATCGCTCACAAGCTTGAGACCCATTTCAAGATCCTTTTCTATATTGGCATACACATCGGCAAGGTTGCCACGGTCATACTTAGGATTGACCACAGTTTCGGGCTTGGTGATGTAGGGAATGCCATCGATGGTCTTGCTCAATTCGGGACCGCGATAGGGCAAGCAGAACACGTTGCTGAGCAAGAAGTAGTGATAGGCGCGAATCATGTAGGCCTCACCCTTCACAGCATCAAGACGTGCCTTGGCGTCGGCAGTGAGAGTGCCATTGGCATCGGCACCTTTTTGCTCAAATTCCTCGGCTTTTTCAAGCACTGCATTGGCAGTTGCAATGGCACCATAGCAGCCACTCCAAACCCCCGAAGGAGAGTCGTTGTCTATGCTCATGGTCACATCTTCAAAGGCGAAGAGTTGGTCGTCGGCAGGCGAGAATGAAGGCAGGTTTTCACGAGTATCATCGGCTGAAGGAGAGTTGTTGTCGACAACGTTGTCGGTCGAGAGCTCGCACACAGTCGTGTAACTCGTAGAAGAGTATCCAGTGATGAGCAGCTGGCGCAATTGATCTACAGTAGAGAGATAGACGCGCGTGTCGGGCGTGGTGTCGAGGAAGTCGTTGCAAGAAGTGAACGACAAAAGAGCCACGCAAGCTGCTAAAGAAATATTTTTAAATTTATTCATTATATATTCTCTGTTATTTTAAAAACTGGTTTAAAATTAAAGTCCAAATCTCAAAGTGAAAGTGAACTGCTTGGGGTTAGGCGAAGCAACACCACCACTGTTGAAATATTCGGGGTCTTGACCATTCAACTTCTTGTCGGCATAGAGCAGGCAGATGTTGGTAGCAGCCAATTTCAAAGAAGCCGAGTTGAGACGAAGAGCCTTCAAGAACGACTTGGGAATGTCGTAGGAAAGCGAAACTTCTTTCAAGCGAACGAATGCACCGCTGGCGATGCGAGCCGAAGAATAGTTATAGGCACTATAGGCACGGCTCAA
Source organism: uncultured Prevotellaceae bacterium (assembly GCA_947254205.1). Classification (GTDB taxonomy): domain Bacteria; phylum Bacteroidota; class Bacteroidia; order Bacteroidales; family Muribaculaceae; genus Sodaliphilus. The sequence continues at coordinate 14,305 of CAMYCE010000040.1, read as the reverse complement.
GTAGATGTCGGAGTAAACTTGACGACGCGAAGCGATAGCAGGAATGTTGGTATAGGCCTCATCGCCCGGCATTACCCAACGGTTTTTGAATTCCTTAGGCATTGCAACTTGGTCGCTGTAGCCCGAAGCAAATGTTGGGGTGAGACGCAACTTGTTGCCGGCAGAGTAGGTCATGAACACATTGAGGCGGAAACCCTTCCAACCCAAGTTGTTGCCAAAACCACCGCTGATAGTGGGATCAACCGGACCTTCATAGCGCAGATAGCTGAGTTTTTCAAATTCTTGGAAGTTGACATCGGTGGTGGTCACGTTGCCATCTTCGTTGATAACTTGAGGAATACCATGCTTGTTAAGCCCAACGAATTGGTAGGAGAAGATTGCACGGTGAGGATAGTTTTGCAATGCGAAACCAGTACCGGGAACCAAGTCGATGATGCGTGAGCGAGCAACGAGCTTAGTGATATTGGTGTGAGCATAAGAGAATGTGAAGTCGGTGTTCCAAGAGAAGCCACCTTCTTGCTTAGGCATGATGTTGGTTGTGCTCAAAGTGAATTCAACACCGTGAGAAGCCATCTCGGCAACGTTGGCAAACTTGCTTGTCACACCACCCACACCTTGAGTATAAACACGGCCAATGAGGTCGTAGTTGTTGCGCATATACCAGTCGAACTGGAGGTTGAGACGGTTGTTCAAGAAACCGAGGTCAACACCAAGGTCAAACTCATGTTTCTTTTCATAGGTGAGCTCAGTGTTGGCAAGTGCACTCAAGTTGAGACCCAATTCCATTTGGCTGGTTTCTTGACGCCAAGGACGAGTTGAATAGTAGAGTGCTTCGGCATTGGCCAAGCTTGTGGGGCCACTTTCACCGGTGAGTGAATAGCTGGCACGCACTTTGGCGTGAGTGAGAATGCGCTTCTTGTAGAGGTTGGAGTGCATGAAGAATGGTTCATCGCTAAGCAACCAAGCAGTAGAGATGTTCCAAGTGGGCAACCAACGGCTTTGACGAGTTTGACCCATGAGGTTGCTACCTTCATAACGGATAGTACCATTCAAGATGTAGCGACCCAGCAAGTTGTAGTTGGCATTGGCAAAGTAGGCCATGTTGCGACGATGTGAACGGCTGTCGTTGAAGTAGGCACCATTTTCTTCTTGCATTTGCTTGAAGAGGCGATAGTCGGTGAAAGGCAAGTTACCATTGTTGTAGCAAATGCCCCAACCTTCAAAGGCTTGATAGTAGCGGTCGACACGTGAGGTTTCCATACCACCAAACACTGTGATTGAGTGGTCGTTGCCCCAGTTTTGAGCATATTGGAATGTTCCACGGAAGTCGATTTGCGAGAGTGAGTTTTTGCTATAGAAGAGCATACCACCACGGGGCAAAACAGTCTGTGGAAGAGCATTCTTCACATCGGGGTCGGTGTAAAGATAAGAGTTGCTTGCACGCACGAGTGCGTTTTCGGGATTGATACCGGCACGATAGGCTTGTGCTTGGTTACTGTTGTCGAGCACATAGTGATTTTGCTCGGCATTGGTGTAACGATAAGAACCCAAGAGGTTGATTTCCAAGTTTTGGCTTGGTTTCATGATGGGCTTGATGTTCAACTCGCCTTGGAACTTGAGGTCGGCTACATCAACGTCGATGTAGTTGTTATCGAGCTCGTGGAAGATGTTGAAGGTAGTGTAGTTGCGAGTATAGAATGCATTGGGCGACATGGTGCGCGCGGTGTTCAACGCATAGCTATAGGGGTTGATATCGAACGAGCGGCTCACAGTACCGTTCACAACGTCGGTTTCTTGCGAGAGTGTGCCGGGTGCTTTTTGCTTGCGATAGGAGTCACTGTTCAAAATTTTGATTTTAATGCGATCGGTGAGGTTGTAGATTGCATTGGCGTTGAAAGTGTAGCGTTCAACGCGGCTATCACGATACCAGCCCGGATCTTGCATCACAGAGAGTGAAGAATAGAATGAGCCTTTGTCGGTACCACCCGAAATGCTGAGAGCGTGGTTTTGCATCACTGTGTTGCTAAACAAGAGGTCAAACCAGTCGGTGTTGCGCATTTCGGCTTCACGCAGATAGGCATTTTTGGCAGCCGTTGTGTTGGGCAAACCAAATTGACCGGTCTTGGGGTCATAGGTATTGATGAGACGATACATAGAGCCATACACACCCGAAGATGAACCATTGGCAAGGTTAGCAAACTCGAGCCAACCCTTTTGCTCCATCTCCTTGTAGATACTCATCTGCTCTTGAGAGTTGCTAATGTTGAAGTTGCTGTAGTTGGGCTTCAAGCGATAGGTGAACTCACCCATGTAGTTGATTGAAGAGTGGCCCTTCTTACCAGTCTTGGTGGTGATTACGATCACACCAGCGTTGGCCTTGGCACCATAGATAGAGGTGGCAGAACCGTCTTTCAACACTTGGAAGCTCTGAATGTCGTCGGCATTCAAGCCAGCAACAGCCGAGGCAATGAGTGTAGTGGCGTCACCACTCGAAAGGTCGTCGGCACTAATTTCGACGTTATCTTCGAGAATCACACCGTCAACCACCCACAGAGGCTTAGAGCTACCATAGATAGAAGTAGCACCACGCACACGAATCTTGGGGGCTGTACCGAATGTACCAGTAACGTTAGACACTTGCACACCGGCAGCACGGCCTTCAAGACCACGGCTAATATCGGCCACACCCGAAAGACGTGCCTTATCGGCATCGACGTTTGTGGCTGCACCGGTAAAGGTTCGTTTGTCTACCTTTTGATAACCGGTAACAATGACCTCTTCCAAAACTTCGCCCTTAGGCTTCATTTGAACTCTCATGCCATCTTTAGCGACTACGTCAAGAGGTTCATAACCCACCGAAGTGATGAGAAGATGAGCTCCCGATGGCACTGTTAAAGTAAATTGTCCGTCTAAATTGGTTGCCACGCCATTCTTGGGGTTGCCCTTCTGAATAACGGCTGCACCAATTACTGTTTCGTTTTTCTCGTCAACCACAACACCAGTGACCTTGATTTGCGCGGTCATGGCGAGTGCAGAAAGCGATAAAACAAACAGCAAGAGTAACTTTTTAAAACTCATAAGCACTGATTAAATTTATTGTTGATTTAAGAAAAATAATCAAATTTAATTTTAACTACAAACAAAACCTTTAGAGCCAAAGAAAGAACACGACACATTTCGCCCTTCTCTAAGAGTTTATGTTATCGGTTCCCTACTCTCTTTTTCTCTTCGATTAATTGTCTCTTAACAAATTGCCCAAATAAGGCATTGCAAAGAAAAACATTTTTTTTGATTTGTGCTAATTTTTATTGTTAAAAGTAGGTGTTTTTTACTCCAAAAAGCCAACTTGAGAAGCGTAAATCCCCTAAAGATAAAGATTTCGATATTTTTCATTTCAAGGAAAATTCTCAAAAAAAGCGGAGACTGAGGGCACAAAAGAGAAGAGCACCTTGAAGTTGCAGTTTTGCAACAAGAGGCAACGCCCGCTGGCAAGCTTGTGGCATGATAGTGCACAAATTGGAGCACACATGTGTGTGTATTGCTAAGAAAAAGCCGTAAATTTGCAACATGGGGCATTGAGCATGGCTCCACCCACATCTCAAGCGAGACCCTATATAATATAATAAGGTGGAAATTGCAGAAACGACAATGGAAGTAATCTACGAAGACAATCACATCATCATTGTGAACAAAGCTTGTGGTGAAATCGTGCAAGGCGACCGCACGGGCGATGAGCCGCTGGTTGAAACCTTGAAAAGATGGATTAAAGAGAAATATGCCAAACCCGGCAATGTGTTTTGCGGAGTGATACATCGCATCGACCGCCCCACCTGCGGGCTGGTTGCCTTTGCCCGCACCTCAAAGGGGTTGTCGCGCATGAATGAGTTGTTTCGCACCGGCAAGGTGAACAAGACCTATTGGGCAATAGTGAAGAATGCACCTCCACAAGATGCCGACACACTCACGAGCTATCTCACCGCTGTGGAAAAAAACAACAAGACCTATGTGTCGCCCACTCCGCGCGAGGGAGCACAAAAGGCAGTGCTCAAATACAGAGTGATTGCCAAAGGCGAAAACTACAGTCTGCTTGAGGTGGACCTGCTCACGGGGCGAAAGCATCAAATCAGGGCTCAGCTTGCCAGCATAGGTTGCCCCATCAAGGGCGACCTGAAATATGGCGCACCACGCAGCAACCCCGATGGCGGAATTTCGTTGCAGAGTCATCGCATGAGCTTTGAACACCCTGTGTCGCACGAGCAAATAGATGTCACAGCCCCTATTCCCACCGACAACTTGTGGCAGAGCTTGGTGGCCCAAGTGGGCGACAACATCGCCAAATAAATCTACTATCAAAATTTGGAAAGAGAAAATGATGCAATTGATAGCAAAATTGCGTATTTTTGCACTGAAAGCGAAATTCACTAATAACTATATCACAATTACACATTATATTATATAGAGAACAAAATTATGGCAAACACTCCTGAGTTTAAGTATGCTCCCATGTTTCAATTGGGAAAAGACGACACCGAGTATCGATTGCTGTCGAAAGACGGTGTGAGCACCGGCTCCTTTGAGGGAAAAGAAATCTTGAAAGTTACTCCCGAAGCCTTGACTCTCTTGAGCCAACAGGCTTTTCATGATGCCGAATACATGTTGCGCCGCGCCCACAACGAGCAAGTGGCTGCAATATTGAAAGATCCCGAAGCAAGCGAAAACGACAAATATGTGGCTCTGCAATTCTTGCGCAATGCCGAAACAGCCGTGAAAGGGGTGCTCCCCTTCTGCCAAGACACCGGCACAGCCATCATTCACGGCGAGAAGGGACAACAAGTGTGGACGGGCTTTGACGACGAAGAGGCCCTCTCGCGCGGTGTGTTCAACACCTTCACTCAGGACAACCTGCGCTACTCGCAAAATGCCCCTCTCAACATGTATGACGAGGTGAACACCAAGTGCAACTTGCCTGCACAAATCGACATTGAAGCCACCGAAGGTGCCGAATATCGCTTTGTGATGGTGGCAAAAGGTGGAGGCAGTGCCAACAAGACCTATTTCTACCCCATGACCAAGGCTACCATTCAAAACGAAGGCACATTGCTGCCCTTCTTGGTAGAAAAAATGAAGAGCTTGGGCACTGCAGCTTGCCCACCCTATCACATAGCCTTTGTGATTGGTGGCACGAGTGCCGAGAAAAACTTGCTCACGGTGAAACTGGCCTCTATCAAATACTACGACAACCTGCCCACCAGTGGCGACGAAACCGGTCGTGCCTTCCGCGACATCGACCTTGAAAACAAGTTGCTTGCCGAGGCCCACAAAATTGGACTGGGAGCACAATTTGGTGGCAAGCATCTGGCCCACGACATTCGCGTGGTGCGCTTGCCTCGCCATGGAGCAAGTTGCCCCATCGGCATGGGTGTGAGTTGCTCGGCCGACCGCAACATCAAGGCCAAAATCAACAAAGACGGCATTTGGATTGAAAAAATGGATACCAATCCTGCCGAACTCATTCCCGAAGAATATCGCCAAGCCGGCGAGGGCGAAGGAGTGGTTATCGACCTCGACAAGGGCATCGATGCCGTGCGTGCCGAACTCACCAAATATCCTGTGAGCACACGAGTTAATCTCAAAGGCACAATTATTGTGGCACGCGACATTGCTCATGCCAAGCTCAAAGCTCGCCTTGATGCAGGCGAGGAAATGCCCCAATATTTCAAAGACTACCCCATTCTCTATGCCGGTCCTGCCAAAACACCCGAAGGCTATCCTTGTGGCTCTATGGGCCCCACAACTGCCAATCGCATGGACCCCTATGTTGATGAATTTCAAGCCAATGGGGCATCGCTTGTGATGATTGCCAAGGGCAACCGCACCCAAGAAGTGACCGATGCCTGCAAGAAGCACGGTGGTTTCTACTTGGGCACCATTGGTGGCGTGGCTGCTGTGCTCTCGCAAAGTAGCATCAAGAGCATTGAATGTGTTGAATATCCCGAATTGGGCATGGAAGCCATCTGGAAAATCACAGTCGAAGACTTCCCTGCATTCATCTTGGTTGACGACAAGGGCAACGATTTCTTCAAGCAGCTCAAGCCCTGGACTGCTTGCAACACTTGCCACAAATAAGCCCCCTCAGCAAGCCAATAAAATTTAAACACTGGTGCTTCTCTCATAGCCGAGGAGCACCAGTCATTTTTCTATTAACTCTTCACTGCAGTTCAATGAACAATGGACTTTAAACCCCAATCGGCGTTGCAAAGGAGGAGACTTTAGATAAAAATATGTTAAATAACAGCTAAAAACGAGATTTTTAATGAACAGAGCTTGACAAACAACAAAATTTGCCTTACCTTTGCACCAGCAAATCGCGGAGTGGAGCAGTGGCAGCTCGTTGGGCTCATAACCCAAAGGTCGTCAGTTCGAGTCTGGCCTCCGCCACCAATCAAAGAGACTGAATCATCAATTGATTCGGTCTCCTTTTTTTTGTTGCAATAGCAAAATAAAAGTAACTTTGTGGAAGTAACAATCATGGCGTAGCACGATTTTCTCGATGTGCAAGACATGGTGCTACCCACAGTAGAGACGATGCCATGCATAGTCTCCCTTCAAAGCCCCCCCAAAAACTTCGGTACACTCAGGGCGAAACACAGCCGATGCCATGCATCGGCTCTACACACTAAATGCAGAAGGTGCCCACATCGGCCCTACAAATATTGGCAAAATGAAGAAACGTGTTGCTGTTGTTGTTGAAATTCAAGCACAACTTGGTGTTTATCATGCTGTGCTGAATCGCGTGAAGCACTTGCGCGAGGTGGCCAACTACGACATCGACGTTTTTCTCATTTGCATTTATGATGGCTTCATCATGAGGTGGTTGCGAGGTTGCAAACCACAGCTATCGCTACCTCAAAGTTTTACCGACCAAGGGGTGCCCATGACCACATGCAGGGTGAAACGATCGTGGCGCAACGCTATTGCCCACCGCCTGTGGGGAGGTGCGCCCAAGCAGTTGACTGCACAGTTGAGCCTACTTGCCCATAGGCTCAACAACTATCAACTGATTTCGGCCCACGACCGCATTGCCGGCCTTGTGGCGCAAGAGGCGTCACGGCTCTACAACGTGCCTTACTTCATCACTTGGCATGGCTCAAGCATTCACACCGACCCTGCCAACGATGCCATGGTGAGGCTTGAAACCATGGAGTTGCTCCACAAAGCAACCGGGCATTTTTTTGTGAGTCAAAATCTGCTTGCTTGTGCTCGCCAACTTTGCCCCAATTTAGAGGGTGTGGTTTTGCCCAATGGAGCATCAAGCCTTTTTTATCGCTATTCGGCTAAAAAAAGAGCCGAGTTGCGCCATCGGTTTGGCATAGAAAAAGACGAAAAGGTCGTTGCCTATGTGGGGCGATTTGCACCCATAAAAAACACAACCCTCCTGCCTGCTATTTTTTGTGCTATTCAAGAAAAATGTGATAGAGCACTCAAATTTTGGACTGTGGGCGATGGACCACAACACCATGCTATTGAAAAAATGCTTCAAAACGAGAAAATTGATTGCAAAATGTGGGGACAGCAACCTGCCTCACACATGCCCAACTTCATGAACTGCATCGACTTGCTCGTTTTGCCCAGCCTCAAGGAGGGGCAACCTCTCGTCTGCCTTGAAGCCATGGCCTGTGGAGCTTGTGTGGTGGCAACCGATGTGGGAGGCACTGCCGAGTGCATAGGTCAAGACAATGTTATAGCCCTCGATGAGCATTTGGTTGAGGGCATGGCACAGCGAGCCATCACCCTGCTTGGTGGCAAGGCACGCCAAGAGCCCAACCCCAAGTGTGATGGGGTAACAACTGCCCAAAAAGAAAACAAGATTTATCAACAATATCTCTAAGCGCAAGATGAATTCATTTGCCGAACTACTCCTCCCGCTTCCCATACAAGGAACCTACACCTATCGCATTCCCGAAGAAATGAAGGAAATGGTGCAGGTGGGCAACCGTGTGCTGGTGCCCTTTGGACGCAAAAAAATATACACTGCCATTGTGGTGCTCACCCACAACCGGCAACCTCAAGGCTATCAAGTGAAAGAGATATTGGCAACACTCGACACGGCCCCAATCTTGCGTCACCCGCAGCTCAAATTTTGGCAATGGATTGCCGACTACTACTTGTGCACCTTAGGCGAGGTCTACAAGGCAGCATTGCCCAGTGGACTCAAAGTTGAGAGCGAAACCTGCATTAGCGTCAATCCCGACTATGAAGAGAAATACCCTGGCGAGTTAAGCGACCGAGCACGGGCTATCATGGAATTTACTGCCCAACGCGGGCGTGTGCAAATCAACGAAATCACCAATGCCACAGGCTTCAAAAATGTAGAAGGCTTGGTCAACAAAATGCTTGAACTTGGAGCCATACATGTGAGCGAACGGGTCATCGACAACTACCGTCCCAAAACCGAGTCGTGTGTGAGACTCACTATCGACCGCAACAATGAGCAGATGCTACACGAGTGCTTCGACCAGCTCAAGCGAGCCAAAAAGCAAGAACAACTGCTACTGGCCTATCTCGACCTCTCACGATGGTTGCAACGCAGCAAGCCCACTCAAGAAGTCACCAAGACCGAGCTGTTGAAGCGTGCCGATGTCACTGCACCTGTGCTATCGGCCATGGTGCAACGTGGCTTTTTTGAGATTTACAAGCGCGAAATCAATCGTTTTGCCGAGTTGGGGACCTCGCTTGTGAAGTTACCCCTGTTGAGCGAAGAGCAGCAACGCGCCTATCACGAAATTCACAACACTTTCAAAAACAAGGAAGTGACACTGCTGCATGGCGTGACTTCGAGCGGAAAAACATCGATATACATGCATCTCATTGCCGATGCCATGAATCAAGGCAAGCAAGCCCTATATCTCGTGCCTGAAATTGCCCTCACCACTCAACTCACCCACCGGTTGCGTGCCGTGTTTGGCGACCGCTTGCTCATCTATCACTCCAAATTTAGCGACAATGAGCGTGTCGACATTTGGAAACGTCTGCTTGGCAGTAGCGACCCTTGCGTGGTGATTGGAGTGCGCTCCTCGATATTCTTGCCCTATGCCAACCTCGGCCTCATCATTGCCGACGAAGAGCACGATGCAAGCTACAAGCAACAAGACCCTGCACCTCGCTACAACGGGCGCAATGCCGCCATGGTGCTTGCCCACATGCATGGAGCCAAAACGTTGCTGGGCTCGGCCACTCCCTCGATCGAAGTTTATCAACATGCTCTCAAGGGCAACTATGGACTTGTGACGCTCAAAACTCGCTACAACGACATCAAAATGCCACATGTGCAAGTTATCGACACCAAGATTGCCCGCAAAAAACACGAAATGAAAGGCATGTTCTCACTCGACCTCATCAAGGAATGCCGACATGCACTCGACGAGAACGAACAAGTGATTTTGTTTCAAAATCGACGTGGATATGCCCCCATGGTGAGATGCAAAGAGTGTGGCTGGGTGCCCACTTGTGAGAATTGCGACGTGTCGCTCACCTATCACAAACATGTGCACACGCTCTCGTGCCACTATTGTGGCTACACGCTCACCCTGCCCGACTTGTGCCCTGCCTGTGGCCTGCCTGGCATTGAGATTGTGGGCTATGGCACCGAGCGCATAGAAGACGAAATCGACCAAATTTTCCCCGACGAAAAAATATCGCGCATGGATCTTGACACCACGCGCAACAAAAACAGCTACGACCACATCATCGACGACTTTTCTAAACACAAAACCAACATTCTCGTGGGCACTCAAATGGTGACCAAGGGACTTGACTTTGACGCTGTGAGCATTGTGGGCATTCTCAATGCCGACACCATGATTAGCTTTCCCGACTTCAGGGCGAGTGAGCGAGCTTTCGACATGATGGAGCAAGTGGCAGGCCGTGCAGGCCGTGCACACAAGCAAGGCAAAGTGGTGATTCAAACCTCCAAACCCGATGACCCCATCATCGACTATGTGACCCATCACGACTATGAAGGTTTCTACAAGCATGAGATCAACGAGCGCAAACAATTTGGCTACCCCCCATTCACACGCGTCATCAACATCTACCTGAAACATCGCGACGACAATGTGGTGGGCGAAGTTGCCGTGCGCTATAGCACACTACTCAGGCAAGTGTTTGGGCACCGAGTGCTGGGGCCCGAAGCCCCCCTTGTGGCAAGAGTGAAAAACTACTACATACGCCAACTCACACTCAAAATGGAAACCGAAGCCTCAATGATAAAAGTCAAGAAAATATTGCGCGACCTCTATGAGCAAATGGTGAGCATGGACAGTCGCATGAAATCGACCATTCTCTACTATGATGTCGACCCAGTTTAATTCCATCTTTTTTAAACCGCAACACCAATGGAAATGCTGGAAACAAGCAAGAGTAATCAATGATACACATTGATTCTTCACAACACAAAATCGCCAAGGTCGTTTTCTTGACCTTGGCGATTTTGTTATTATGTCGATGAGCGAGTGTTTAGGCTCGGCTCATGCACATTGTGCAAAGATTACCATGCAAACATGGGGTAGTCTTTCATGATGCTGTTCACCTTCTCGCGAACCGACTTGATTGTTGCCTCGCTTTCGGGGGCGTTGAGCACTGTGTCGATGAGTTCAACGATTTGTGGCATCATGTCTTCTTTGGCACCACGAGTGGTCATGGCAGGAGTACCGATGCGCAAACCGCTGGTTTGGAATGCACTGCGATCGTCGTAGGGAACCATGTTCTTGTTCACAGTGATGTCGGCTGCCACGAGTGCATTCTCGGCCACCTTACCAGTGAGTTCGGGGAACTTGGTGCGCAAGTCGATGAGCATGCTGTGGTTTTCGGTGCCACCGGTGCAAATTTGGTAGCCCTTGTCGACAAATGCTTGTGCCATAACGGCGGCATTCTTCTTCACTTGAGTTTGATAGGCCTTAAATTCAGGTTGCAAAGCCTCGCCAAAAGCAACAGCCTTGGCAGCAATCACATGCTCGAGAGGACCGCCTTGAACGCCGGGGAACACAGCCGAGTCGATGAGCGACGACATTTTGCGCACTACGCCCTTCTTGGTTGTCTTGCCCCATGGGTTTTCAAAGTCTTTGCCCAGCAAGATGATACCGCCACGAGGACCACGCAAGGTCTTGTGGGTAGTAGAAGTGACGATGTGGGCATACTTCAATGGGTTTTTGAGCAAGCCTGCAGCAATGAGACCTGCGGGGTGAGCCATGTCGATCATGAGCAACGCGCCCACCTTGTCGGCAATGGCACGCATGCGCTCATAGTCCCAGTCACGGCTATAGGCACTGGCACCACCCACAATCAACTTGGGACGCTCGCGCAGAGCCACTTCTTCCATCATGTCGTAGTCGACCATGCCAGTATCTTTTTTCACGTCATATTCGCAATCTTGGAACATGATGCCCGAGAAGTTCACCGGGCTACCATGCGAGAGGTGACCACCCATGCTCAGGTTCAAGCCCATGAATTTATCACCAGGTTTGAGACAAGTGAGGAAAACCGCCATGTTGGCTTGTGCACCACTGTGAGGTTGCACGTTGGCATATTCGGCTCCAAAGAGTTGCTTGATGCGCTCGATTGCCAAAGTCTCGCTCTCGTCGACAAACTGGCAACCACCATAGTAGCGATGGCCGCTATAGCCCTCGGCATACTTGTTGGTCAGGCAGCTTCCCATGGCCTCCATTACTTGTTCACTCACAAAGTTCTCGCTGGCAATGAGCTCCATGCCCATGCGCTGGCGGTTGCGTTCTTTTTCAATGATGTTAAAAATTTCAACGTCTTTTTTCATAATGTTGAATATTAATTATAAGGGGTTGTTTTAGTGTATTTACCTATTTTAATTAGTTCAATATGCAAAGCTAACAATTATATTTGAGATGGAGCGTTTCTTAGAACACATATTTTCCAAAGTAGCCCCTATGAGGGCAACAAAAAGGCACACTCATCGCTGTGTCTTTTTTTTCTTCACACTCCAGCCAAAAGTGCCCAATTGCTCGCCCAAGGCAAAATATTCGCCATGGCTATAGGCCAATAGTTGTGCACTGGCAAGGTCAAACTTACCGGTATCGGGGTCGATGTAGCGTTCATCGGCCAGCACATTCATCACTTCGGCTATAAACATGTCGTGACTGCCCAAGTGCAAAATATCGCGCACCCTGCACTCGATGCTCATGGGCGACTCCTCGATATAGGGGGCTGCCACCTTAATCCCTGCCACAGGGGTTAGCCCCATTGTGGCCCACTTGTTGTGGTCGCGACCGCTGCGCACTCCACACCAGTCGGTGGCACGAGCCAGCTCGCGCGTGGTGAGATTGAGGGTGAAAGCCATGTTGCGCTCAATGATGGCGTGGCTGTGACGCTCCTTGCGTATCGACACGTAGCACATGGCAGGGTCGGAACATATTGTGCCCGTCCAAGCTGCCGTGAACATGTTATATTCCTCGGGCACGGCTCCACACGACACCAGCAATGCAGGAAGCGGATAAATCATGGTGCCCGGTCTCCATTGTTGTTTCATGAGCTCATGGGGTAATATAAATGATTACTTCAATGAGAGTTCTTCTCCAGCCATCACACACTCGCAATAGTGGCAGCGCAGGGTGCGACGCTCGCTATCGACAACATGAAAATGACTGCGCATGGGCTCGTTGTTGCTGATGCACTTGGGATTGCCACACTTCACAATGTCGATCAACTCATCGGGCAAAGTGACAGGGCGTTTTTCTACCACTTCATAATCTTTGATGATGTTGACAACTGCATGAGGGGCAATCAGGGCAATGCGATTGAGAATAGCTTCGGGATAGGTGACATTGGCAATTTTAATAATTCCTTTCTTGCCCATGAGCGGACTGTCGAGGTTGAAACCAATGGTCACACTGCTATTCAAACTCCTAATATTGAGCAAATCGACAACATTGAAGAGCGACTCACTGGGAATATGGTCGATTACAGTGCCATTCCGGAGGGCGGCAACTGCAAGTTCTTTTTTCTCTATTTTTTTCATTGAGATGTGATGCTTTGTTTGGTGAATAAATAATTGAATAACACTCCCCCACTGCTACTCGATGCCCAACGCACGGCAAATGATGGCTTGACGAGCATAAAGCCCATTTTTAGCTTGCTGAAAATAATAGGCCTTGGGATTGTCATCAACATCTTGATTGATCTCGGTGATGCGTGGCAGGGGGTGTAGCACGCGCAGGTTGGGCTTGCTGCTTGCAAGCATGTGGTTGTGCAGGGTGTAGAGACTCTTGGTGCGCTCATATTCCATGAGGTCGGAGAAACGCTCACGTTGCACGCGGGTCATGTAGAGAATGTCGCTCTCATCGATAATCTCTTGCGAGAAATCGGTGGTCACAGTGTAGTCGATGCCACGTTGCTCGCAAAACTTGATATACTGTGCCGGCATTTCAAGCTCTTTGCATGCCACAAAGTTGAATCGAGGGTGCCAGTGCTGCATGGCCTCAAGCAACGAGTGCACAGTGCGCCCATATTTGAGGTCGCCCACCATGGTGATAGTGAGCCCCTCGAGCGTGCCTTGTGTCTTGTAAATCGAATAGAGGTCGAGCATCGTCTGCGAGGGATGCTGATTGGCTCCATCGCCGGCATTAATCACTGGCACAGGTGAGAACTCGCTGGCATAGCGTGCAGCCCCTTCGAGATAGTGCCGCATCACGATGAGATCGGCATAGTTGCTCACCATCATGATGGTGTCTTTGAGCGTTTCGCCCTTCGACTGGCTGCTGGTTTTGGCATCGCTAAAACCAATGACACGCCCGCCAAGGCGATTAACGGCGGTTTCAAAACTCAATCGGGTGCGGGTTGATGGTTCAAAAAACAAAGTTGCCACAACCTTGCCTGCAAGAATGCGCTGATTGGGGTTTTCTTCAAACTCGGCTGCACGCTTGAGCAAGGCGGTGAGCTCTTCTTGGCTCAAGTCGGAAATGGAGACCAAACTTTTATTGTCCATAACTGATTGAAAAATTAATGTCCTAAAAAATTAAAAAGTCAATCGTAACTTGAATCAAGTTGACGACCGACCTGCCTATTGGAGAATATAATAGCCATAAGAGAAATTAACATTATGCCCGACGGCCTTCGCCGGACAAGGTTTCTCCCTATGCTTCATGCCATATACCATTCCGAGTAGCAAAGATAATCATTAATATTGAAAATGGTTATCCTTTTTTACGCGAATTTAATTTTGGGGCACGGCTCTTTCATTTAAAATGTCTTGGTTAGATTTTCCAAAGCCATATTTTAT
>CAMYCE010000039.1 GCA_947254205.1 uncultured Prevotellaceae bacterium | reverse complement strand
TAGAACTTATCAACGTAATAGCAAAATATTTTAACCGGTTTTTTTGAAAAAATTATACCATCAACACACAACTCACTGAAACACAAGCACAAAAAAATTAAGATTGGTGCCTATCATCGGTGCCATTGAAAATGGCAATGAGTTGATCGCTCACTTTGGCCACCAATTTAATATCGCGCTTCAAGTTTTCTTGATGCTTCACTCCTACTATATATAGCAATGCTCCCACAGGGAAAATCACCGCCAAAACAATGCCAAGACGTGGAATTGGGGAAACATGATAGGTGAAGAGTTGACGAATAAACGGAAAATCCATCGTCTTGTTGATGACGAGTTGGTTGTGGGTATTAGAGAGATAGTCTACAGCCTCCTCAACAGCCTGTGACAATTGACTAATGCGCTTTTTATCAAACCCATGGGTTAAATATTGAAGATAGGATTGCTTAGCCGGGTAGGAATCCAAGAATTGCGAGCACATGTGCTTGAGCTGATTGAGCATAGCAATGGCTTTCTCGGCATCAACTTCATTGATAACAACCTCTTTAATTTCAAGCCGGCGGATTTGATGCAATCCAAGGAGGCGGCGGAAGAAATTGCGATAGGCATCGGGGTTAAACACAGCAGAGTCGTTAACGGCCTTTGACGTCAAGAAGATGCCAAGTGGCAATAGCACAGCTGAACTGAGCCACAAACCTTGCCACACGGGCCAATGACCATCGCGAGCCAACTTATAGCCCGTGTTGTCGATGATATAATAGACAATAAACAGCAGGACCGAGATGACAATGGGAGTGCCCAAGCCACCCTTGCGAATGATAGCCCCCAATGGCGCTCCAATGAAAAAGAAAATGAGACAAGCCAACGAGAGGGTAAACTTTTTTTGCATTTCAATCATGTGCCGGCGCAAGGTTTCATTATCCTCGGACATGCTAAAGGTGCGAAATTGAGCATCTTGCATGTGGGAATTGGCTGCACTAACGGCACCAGATATCACCATTTGCTGTTCGTCGCTTGTCAATGCACTATAAAGGGAGTCGAAATTGACACTGTGCTTCATGGCCACAGGGGGCACTACCTCATAGGACGATTGGGCCCCATCGTTTTTATATACCATTCTCATTGATGGCACGCCAAGCACCGGAATTGCCTTGAACTCATCGGCTATCACATCGCCCACCGAATCGACTCTCGTTTGCACCGAATCGATAGAATGGCGCAACTCTGTGATATTTTTGCCAATATATTGCGAACGCATAGCTCCGTCGTCCATGCGCGTGAAAGTGGCGTCATAGGGAATGAGAATTTCTTTATCGTGAAACGTTTCACGTCGGTACATCGATGAGCCAAACGTGCCACCGCTGGAAGCAAGGTCTTCGTACCAATTGCCATGATATAGCTTGAGCACAATGTGCTTTTGGTCGTTGGTCATGCTGAGTTTTCCTGAATCGGCCGACACAATGCGCGGAAAAGTTGAGCCCGACGACACGTCGTAGATGAGCAGGCCGTGAAGCATCTCAGTGTCTTTGTCTTTGTGTTTCACATAGACATTATAGCCCGGAATTTGGCGATTGATAGCTCCCTCGCTGATGTCGAGAGAAAGCGATTTTTGCCGCGCCGAAAAGAGCAGTGTCCACATCTTGACTTGTGAACGGGGCAACACATCGTTTTGAAAGAAGAATGCACCTATTGATATTAATGAGATGAACACAATGAGTGGCTTCATCACACGCAACAACGAAGTGCCCGACGACTTCATGGCCGTGAGCTCAACATGCTCGCCCAAGTTGCCAAACGTCATGAGCGAAGCTAGCAAAATTGCAAGAGGCAAGGCCATGGGCACCATCGACAGAGCAGCATAAAAAAACAGCTCGGCCAGCACATCAAGCCCCAATCCCTTTCCCACTAAATCGGCAATGTAGCGAAAAAGAAATTGCATCATTAAAATAAAAAGGCAAATAAAAAACGTCATGCAAAACTGGGGCAAAAACGTTTGCAGCATAAAAGAATCAAGCCTCTTTATCTTCAATCTCATTAATATTTAAGCTTTTTTTGACTTGAAGATAGCTCCAACTTCATTGAGTGCGAGCAACAACCAAGCCACATCTACACATTAAATTAATATACAATAGAACATCTATCATGCTCCTCGTCCCAAAACGAGAGGTTGCATTAGTTGCAACCAATGCAACGCTTGAGCTCATCGATAGCATGATTCCACACATTGGTCATTTCGGCTTCATCATCGGGACTATCGGCAAAGTCGGTAACCACCAATGTGCGATTACCAGTGAGCTCGGAAACTGTGATGCGCAGTTCAAAAAAAGTGCGCCGATTGCTATCGTCTTTCCAATGGAAACGCACATAGCCACCAGTGCGCATCGACACGAGTGAAGCCTCTTGCGAGGAATCTTCCCAACTAAAGGTGAAGAGCTTGCCATTTTGAACAACTTCATCGGCAAACCACAGTTCCAGACCTTGTGGCATAAAAAGATATTGCCAAAGCAACGGCACCGGAACGCCTTGCATGTCATATTCTATCGTAAATTTTGTCTTAGCCATAAACCAGAAATTTATAAAGTGCGAAATAAACACTTTAATTTGTATCATGCAAATAAAATTGCCAAAGAACACTCACATATATTTTTTTGAGTGATAATTTATAACTAATTTTGCATGGATTAAATAACCACCAGACATGGACACATTATTTGAACAACTAAAAGAGAAAGCTATCAAAAATCGTCAGCGCATTATTCTTCCAGAAAGCACTGAACCTCGTACATTAACTGCAGCCGACAAACTGATTGCCGACCAAATTGCCAACATTATTCTCATTGGAAAAGAGGCTGAAATCATGGCAAAAGCCCAAGAACTGGGGCTTAGCCACATTCAAGAGGCCACAATCGTGAATCCCGACGATGAAGCCGCCAATGAAAAATATGCCCAACTCTTCTATGAGATGCGCAAATCAAAAGGTATGACCATTGAGGAGGCTCGCGCCAAGGTGCACGACCCTCTCTACTTGGGTTGCCTCATGATAAAAAGTGGCGAGGCCGATGGTCAGGTTGCTGGTGCACAAAACACCACTGGCAACGTGCTCAGGGCTGCATTCCAAGTTGTGAAAACGGCTCCTGGCATTAGCGTTGTTTCGGGCGCATTCATCATGCTGCTCAATGAAGAAGCTGCCAAAACCTATGGCGACAACGGCATACTCATATTTGCCGACTGTGCAGTGCTCCCCGACCCCGATGAAAAACAATTGGCACAAATTGCCGTGTCATCGGCTCAAACCGCTCGTGCACTTGCAGGTATTGAACCACGCATTGCCATGCTGAGTTTCTCGACCAAGGGAAGTGCAAGCCACGCCAACGTGACCAAAGTTGCCAATGCAACAGCTATTGCCAAAGAAATGGATCCCAATCTCAAAATCGATGGCGAGTTGCAAGCCGATGCCGCACTGGTGCCTTCGGTGGGTGCAAGCAAAGCTCCAGGCAGTGAGATTGCAGGCCATGCCAATGTGCTGGTATTCCCCGACTTGGGTGTAGGCAACATCGCCTACAAACTTGTGCAACGCCTATCGGGAGCAAGAGCTGTGGGTCCTGTGCTTCAAGGTCTTGCCGCTCCAGTCAACGACCTGTCGAGAGGTTGCTCGGCTGATGATATTTATGGCACTGTGCTGCTCACTTGCAATCAAGCTATCAGTCAAAAATAAACACAAACTAAATACAAGAACAAAAAAAATGAATATTTTGGTGCTTAACTGCGGTAGCAGTTCGGTAAAATACAAATTAATCGAAATCAAGGCCAACAAAACTCTCGCCGAAGGTGGTGTTGAAAAAGTGGGCTTGGCTGGTCCTTTTATCAAATTTAAAGATAAAGGTGAAAAAATCACTAAAGAGCTTGACATCACCAATCACACTGGTGCCATCAAAGCCATTCTTGACACTCTGACCGACTCCGAACATGGTTGCATCAAGAGTTTTGACGAGATTGATGCTGTGGGACATCGCGTGGTGCATGGTGGCGAGAAGTTCAACAAGAGTGTGCGCATTAGCGATGCCGTTATCAACAAAGTGAAAGAATGCTACAGCATTGCCCCTCTGCACAACCCTGTGAACATTGCCGGCATTGAAGCCATCACATCTATTCTGCCCAATGTGCCACAAGTGGGCGTGTTTGACACGGCATTCCACCAAACGATGCCTGCTAAGGCCTATATGTATGCCATTCCTTATAAATACTATGAGGAAGATGACGTGCGCCGCTACGGCTTCCACGGCACCAGCCACCGCTATGTGTCGCAACGCGTGTGCGACCTCTTGGGCGTGAAAAAAGAAACTCAAAAAATCATCACCTGCCACATTGGCAATGGCGGTAGTATCACTGCCGTAGAATATGGCAAGAGCATCGACACAACAATGGGACTCACTCCCACCGAAGGTCTCATGATGGGCACTCGCTGTGGCGACATCGACCCAGGTGCACTCATCTACTTGATGGAAAAACACAACCTCAATAGCAAAGACTTGTTGAAACTTGCCAACAAAGAAAGTGGCGTGAACGGGTTTACTGGCGTGTCGTCGGACATGCGCGAGGTGATTGCCGCTGCCGAGGCTGGCAATGAGCGTGCAAAGCTGGGCCTTGAGATGTATGACCATCGCATTATAAAATATGTGGGTGCATTCATTGCCGAAATGAATGGCGTCGACATCATCGTGTTTACTGGTGGTGTTGGCGAGCATCAACAAGAAACTCGTGCCAATGTGTGCCATCAATTGACTTACATGGGCGTGAAGCTCGATGACAAGGTGAACGAAGCCAATCACGGCGACGAAGAGGTGATAAGCGCCCCCGACTCGACCGTGAAAGTGGTTGTGATTCCCACCGATGAGGAATACATGATTGCCAAAGACACCGAAGCAATCATTGAGGGTCGCGAGCCCCAATAAACGAGAATCAAACACTTGTTTTGAAACATAAAACCCCTGAGAGCAATTCAAGCCATCAACTTGGATTGCTCTCTCATTTAGATAGGATTCAAAGCTATTGTGAACGATGGTTAAATAAGTGAATAGTTGTTAAAAACACATTTCTCCCCTGCCATAAATAGTCTCTCACTATTTGATTAATAGATGAAACTCACTACCTTTGCAATCCGATTATATCCGATTTTATCCAATCGAAAGCGCAAAGCGAGCATTTGGCCGTGTTCATTGCTGTGCTTGAGGATTTTAAATTAACAAATTAATCAGGAATTAATAAAGTGAATACTTTAAGTTACAAGACTAATTCAGTGAAAGCTGAAGAAGTGAAAAAAGAATGGGTAGTAGTTGATGCTACCGACCAAGTGCTGGGTCGTTTTTGCGCTAAAGTTGCCAAGATTTTGCGTGGTAAAAATAAGCCCTGCTACACTCCACACGTTGATTGTGGTGACAATGTGATTATCATCAATGCCGATAAAGTGAAAATGACTGGCAAAAAATGGACCGATCGCCAATATGTTTCTTACACCGGCTATCCTGGAGGTCAACGTTTTGCTTCGCCTGCCATTTTGCAAGAAAAATCGTTGCGCAAGGGTCTCACCCCTGGCATGCACCCCTTGTTTTTGCACGTGATTAAGGGCATGTTGCCTAAAAATCACTTGGGAACCGCCATTTTGAAGAATGTGCACATCTACAATGGCGACCAACACCCACACGAGGCTCAATCACCCAAAGTTATCGATATCAACAAAATCAAATAATCAATTGACGTATGGAAAAAATTAATGCAGTAGGACGTCGCAAAGCAGCTATCGCTCGCGTGTTTGTGGGTGAAGGTAAAGGCGAAATTACAATCAACAAGAGAAGTCTTGACAAATATTTCCCATCGCCAATTCTCCAATACATTGTTAAGCAACCCCTTAGCACATTGGAAGCTACAGAGAAATATGACATCAAAGTAAACTTGACTGGTGGTGGATACAAGGGACAAGCCGAAGCATTGCGCCTTGCAATTGCTCGTGCATTGGTAAAAATCAATCCCGAAGACAAACCTGCCCTTCGCAAAGAAGGCTTCATGACTCGCGATCCACGCGTTGTTGAGCGCAAGAAACCCGGTCAACCCAAAGCACGCAAGAAATTCCAGTTCAGTAAACGCTAAAAAGATTGGGTGCACAATTCATGTTGTGCATGCACTATCAACGTTTACTCTGCTATTGACTACATATTTCACACAGAGTTTAGTATCCAAATCGCATAGACTCCAAAAAGCAATTTACTATATAAATTTAAGTAAGGCTTTTGGCTACTATGAGATTGATTAAAGAAGAACGTAAACAAAATTAAAATTAAAAATGCAAACTCCAAGTTTTGACCAATTGCTTGAGGCTACCTGCCACTTTGGTCACCTCAAACGCAAATGGAATCCCGAAATGGCTCCCTACATCTTCATGGAGCGCAACGGCATTCACATCATCGACTTATATAAAACCCAAGCTAAGCTTGGCGAAGCTGCAGCTGCACTCAAAAACATTGCCAAAAGTGGCAAAAAGGTGCTTTTTGTGGCTACCAAAAAACAAGCTAAGCAAGTGGTTGCCGACCACGCATCGGACGTGAACATGCCCTATGTGATTGAGCGCTGGCCAGGTGGTATGCTCACCAACTTCCCCACCATTCGCAAGGCTGTGAAAAAGATGACCTCTATTGACAAAATGATCAAAGACGGAACTTTTGACAACTTGTCGAAGCGCGAAAAATTGCAAGTGACTCGTCAACGTGCCAAGCTCGAAAAGAACCTTGGCTCGATTGCCGATTTGGGTCGCCTGCCAAGTGCAGTGTTTGTGGTTGACGTGATGAAAGAACACATTGCCGTTGCCGAAGCCAATCGCCTTGGCATTCCTGTTTTTGGCATTGTTGATACCAACAGCAACCCTAACGATGTTGACTTTGTAATTCCTGCCAATGACGATGCATCGAAGTCGATCGACTTGATTCTTGCCACTGTGTGCGAAGCTATCAAAGAAGGTATCGAAGAACGCAAAGTTGAGAAAGTTGACAATAAAGATGCCGAGGAAGAAGGCGAAGGCGAGAAGAAACCTCGTCGTGCTCGCGTGCGTCGCAAAGTTGCCGACGAAACTCAAGTCGAAACTCCTGCAGCCGAAGCAACCGAAGCTCCTGCAGCCGAATAAAACAACACACTCACACATTTACTAAAGTAATTTTTAATAACATATCAAACTATGGCAGTATCTATTGCTGATATTAAAAAACTCCGCGAAATCACAAGCGCAGGTATGGTTGACTGCAAAAAAGCCCTCATCGAAGCTGAAGGCGACATGCAAAAAGCCGTGGAACTCGTGCGCAAGCGTGGCCAAGCTATCGCTGCCAAGCGTGGAGACCGCAATGCCGCCGAAGGTCGTGCATTTGCAAAAGCCGAAGGCAACTTTGCAGCAGTGGTTTCGGTGAAATGCGAAACCGAACCTGTTGCCAACAACGATAAATTTATTGCCCTTGTAGAAGACACTCTTGCCGCTGCTATTGCAGCCAAAGCTAAGACTGTGGAAGAAGTAAAGGCTCTCGCTCTTTATGGCACAACTGTAGAAGACCAAATCACTCAACTCTCGGGTATCACTGGTGAGAAGATGGAATTTGGCGACTATGGCTTTGTTGAAGGCGAAAAAACTGTTGCCTACAACCACTTCAACCACAAACTCTCGACTGCTGTTGCTTTCAACAAGTCGAACTTTGACGATGAAATCGCCAAGACAATTGCTATGCAAGTGGCTTCGATGAATCCTCAAGTGGCCAACCGCAACCAAGTGCCTCAAGCTCAAATCGACGAAGAATTTAACATTGCCGTTGAGAAGACTAAGGCCGAACAAATTCAAAAAGCTGTGGACAACGCTATCAAGAAAGCAGGTTTCAACCCCTACTACTGCGCTACTCAAGAGCACATCGATGAAGCTGTGCGCAAAGGTTTCATGACCGAGGACGACGTGGTGAAGGTGAAACAAATTCAAGAAGAAACAGCTAAGGCTAAGGAGGCAAACATGCCCGAACAGATGATTCAAAACATCGCAAACGGCCGTGTCAATAAATTCTTCCAAGAAAACGTGCTCATGGAGCAATTTATCGATGCCGATGGTGTGGATAAAATGACCGTAGCCGACTATCTCAAGAAACTTGACAAGGATCTTGTTGCTACCGACCTCAAGCGCATCAACTTGAACGCCGACTAAAAATTGTAGAGAAGTAGTAGTTTCTCTAACAAAATAAACATGACAAGGAGGAGTGAAACCTATATTGGTTTTATTCCTCCTTATCTTTCTTAAGAAATCATGCAAAATCATTATCTTTGTAATAGATTAGACAAAAAAAGGATTCAACCTATTTTCTTGGTTGATAGAAAATGGCAATTAACACGGCATATTGGATATTTATCTCATAGCCATAATTAATTGTATGTGAGTAATGTAGGGGCTATATATGCATTCTATCCCTCACCGCCACAAAAGTGCCAATGCCCATTGGCAAGGAAACTGCAGATGATGCATACATCGTTTCTCCCCAAGCTCTATCGACCCATAAAATCCGCAGAACCTCAAAAAGTCAAAAAATCTACCCAGCAAAGATATGATTGAGAAGAGTCCACACATTATCGACTTGCCCAAAATATGTGACCCAAGGGGTAACTTATCGATTGTAGAGAGCCACCGGCAAGTGCCTTTCGACATCAAGCGTGCCTATTGGATTTATGATGTGCCCGGTGGAGAATTTCGCAACGGACATGCCTTTAGGCAACAAGAAGAGTTTATTGTAGCCTTGTCGGGAAGCTTTGACATTGTGCTCGATAATGGAGAAAAAGAGCAACGATTTCACATGGCTCGCAGCTATTATGGCCTATATATTCCTCCCATGACTTGGCGCAAACTTGATAACTTTTCTACCAACTCGGTGGTTTTCGTGATGTCGAGCCTGAAATATGACCCTGCCGACTATATTGAAGATTATCAGCAATTTAAACTATTGAAAAATGGAAAATAGTTTATTACAACAGTCGCATGCCAATTCAAGCATTGAACAATGCCGAGTGCTCACACTCAACAAGCATCATCACAGCAATGGCAACCTCACTGTGGTAGAAGACTACAACGAGATCCCTTTTAAAATTAAGCGCACCTACTATCTCTATGATATACCGGGGGGCGAAACTCGTGGAGGACATTCACACCACCACCTCTACCAACTTGTTGTAGCCATTAGTGGTGCATTTGATGTAACTATCGACGACGGATTAAATGCCCAAACCATCACCCTTAATCGCCCAGACCAAGGATTGCTCATTGTGCCCGGAATATGGCGCACTCTACAAAATTTCTCGTCGGGAGCAGTGTGCATGGTTATAGCTTCGGAGCCTTATGACGAGAGCGACTATGTGAGAGATTACGATGAGTTTTTAAAGCTCACGACCAATAAACGCAAATAAAATAGCAAACACACAATGAAACAATATCCTTTTCTTGATCTTGGACTTGCCAATCAACCCTACATGAGTCAACTTAAGCAAGCTGCTTGCGAGGTGATAGAATCGGGGAGATATCTGCATGGCGAACAAACGGCACTGCTTGAGCAAGAGATTGCCGAGCTGTGTGAAGTGAAACACTGCATCGCTGTGAGCAACGGACTTGATGCTCTGCGACTCATAGTGCGAGCCTATAAAGAGATGGGGATATTGCACGACGACGACAAAGTGATAGTGCCTGCCAACACCTATGTGGCATCGGTACTGGCCATTAGCGATGCAAACATGGTGCCATGCTTGTGCGACCCACGAGAAGACACGATGAACCTAAACTCCGAGCTCATTGAAAGCCTGCTTTCGCCATCGGTCAAAGCCATCATGCCTGTGCACCTGTATGGCACTCCTTGCTGGGACAAGAAATTGGTTGAAATGGCTCGACACTACGACATTAAAATTATCGAAGACAATGCTCAAGCCATAGGGGCCAAGGCAAGCACGGCAGGTTTAAACGGCACTCGCGCAACAGGCGGATTGGGCAATGCCGCCGGAGTGAGCTTCTACCCCACCAAAAACTTAGGGGCCATGGGCGATGCCGGAGCTGTTGTTACCAACGACGAGGAACTGGCTCACACTGTGAAAGCTCTTGCCAACTATGGGGCAGACTATCGCTACCACAACATCTACAAAGGATTTAACTGTCGCATCGATGAAATTCAGGCTGCAATGCTCAGAGTGAAATTGCAACATCTCAACGAAGAGAATGAACGTAGACAACTCATTGCCAACACCTACAAGCAACACATCAACAATGAGCTGGTGAAATGCCCTGCACAATTTGATGGCATGACACAGGTGTGGCATCAATATGTGGTGAGAGTGAAAGAGCGCGATGCCTTCAGGCAATATCTTGCTCAACATGGTGTGGGTAGCGACATTCACTATGCCACTCCCCCTCATCAACAACCTTGCTACAAGCAATTTAAGTCATTTAAGTTGCCCATCACGCAGAAGCTATCGAGCGAGGTGGTGAGCCTTCCCATTGCCCACCCCATCGATGCACAACAAGCACAAGAAATTTCAGAAATCATCAATAATTTTCAAGGCTAAATGAACCTATCAAGCACACCTGCCCCCATTGGGATATTTGATTCGGGCTTTGGCGGGCTTTCTATTTTGAGAGAAATAAGAAAAGAATTGCCCCAATACGACTATATATTCATTGGCGACAATGCAAGAGCCCCCTATGGAACACGCTCATTTGATGTGGTTTATGACTACACCAAGCAATGTGTAGAATACCTCTTTGCCCAAGGTTGCCATTTGGTGATTTTGGCTTGCAACACTGCATCGGCCAAGGCATTGCGCACCATACAGCAAAAAGACCTGCCCACGATTGACCCATCGCGCAGGGTGCTGGGAGTGATTAGGCCCACCGTTGAGGCTGTGGGCAGGATAAGCCAAACCGGACATATTGGTGTTTTTGGAACCCCCGGCACAATTCAAAGTCAATCCTACAATATTGAAATCGAGAAACTTTATCCCCATTTCAAAGTCTATGGCCATGCTTGCCCCATGTGGGTGCCTCTCGTTGAAAATCAAGAGAGTGATGGCCCCGGTGCCGACTACTTTGTGGAAAAAGATATTTCTCAACTGCTGGCACAAAGCCACGACATCGACACAGTGGTGCTGGGGTGCACTCACTATCCCTTGCTCATTGAGAAAATCAAAAAATACATGCCACAACACATCAATATCATTGAACAAGGAGCCATAGTGGCAAAGAGCCTAAAAAGCTATCTTCAACGTCACCCCGAAATTCAACAACGATGTGCCCAAGGAGCAACTTGTAGCTATCTCACAACCGAAGATGCCGAGAAATTCTCGACCATGGCATCAATCTTTGTCAATGAGCATGTGCAAGCTCGGCATGTTGCGCTATAATGCACAAATTAAGGGTTGTAGTAGTCTTTATTGTAAAAGTTCATCACTTGCTTGGCCATTGCATAGGCCTGCCGGGCACTTTCATGCCCATTCAGGTCGATAGCCCGCAAATAGCAAGTCATGGCTTTGCCCCAGTTTTCTTGCTTGCGATAGGCATTTCCCCTCAAGTAATAGACCTGTGCTAAATCATCGACAGCAACATCTTTGCTCTCAATCCACCGCTCGGTAGCGAGAATCGCGTCGTCACTATCACCATTATCGATCAATTGCTTGAGTTCTTGTAAATTTTTCATTAATTTTGCGTTCTGAATTGGGTGTAAATTTAGCAAATTACTTGCAACACAAATTGACTATCAAACAACTATTTTCAAGATTAGCAAAAAAAAAATCACACTTTTCGCAAAAAATAAAACAAGAATGAAAAAATCGAATTTACAGCTGTTGCTCCCCCTCATTTTCTTGTGCATTTTTGTTTTATTGGGGTGTGAAGACGACCATTTTCATAATCATGAGAATGTTTCAAGGCTCAATAAAGTTGCCCCCGACACCAGCAGTCGCACTCTTGAAACCGACACCACTGCATCTATATGCAAAGAAATCTCTGATTCCACAGCAACACATCTTGTAACAAAATCCAAAAACAAAATGCGACAAAGCCAACTCGACACTGCAATTGCGGTGCTCGACTATCGCGACTCGATTGCTGGCGGAAAAGAAAAAACAGACAGCACACGCAACATCGACATCATCATCATTCATTCGTCCTACTATGTTGGTGCCGACACATTTAGCGTGAAAGGCATCATCAAGCAATTTCAACGTTATGGCGTGAGTGCACACTATTTGTTGGGACGCAGAGGCGAGATTTATCGACTTGTTGACGAAAATGACATTTCCTATCATGCAGGAGAGAGCCGATTGCCCGCCAACAAAGAACGCCAGCACCTCAACGACAACTCTATTGGCATTGAGGTGATGAGCACCGAGTCGATAGCCCCCACAGCTCAACAATATGCCACGCTCACGAAACTGGTCAATAACATCAGGGCACGGCACACTATCAAGTATATCTACCGCCATAGCGATATAGCCCCCGGACGCAAAACCGACCCTTGGAGCTTTGACTGGACAGCATTTCTTGAACGACTCAAGTTTCACAATCCCGACCCCGAAACAGGAAATATAGATGTGAATGAAGAGATAGACGAAATCATCAAGCAAGACAACCCATAAACCCAAGAGGTTGTCGCTATCATAGCATTTTTTATTAACATGCCCTCTTTATTGATTTAGGGCAAACTGCAGTGCTCTAAAAAAATGTTGCCGTCTCTTGCGAGGCGACAACATTTAATTTATCGGTTTAAAAATGCTGTAATCAACAAGCTATTAGATGATACCTTGTTCGAGCATTGCTTGAGCAACCTTCATGAAACCAGCGATGTTGGCACCCTTAACATAGTCGATAGTGCCATCGGCTTGTTTACCAAACTTAACGCATTGCTCGTGAATGCTTTCCATGATCCACATGAGTTTGTCGTTAACTTCTTGGGGAGCCCAGTTGAGGTGAGCAGCATTTTGAGTCATTTCGAGACCCGAAGTGGCAACACCACCGGCATTAACAGCCTTGCCAGGAGCAAAGAGAATGCCATTCTTTTGGAAGAAGTGGATAGCACCAGGTTGGCAACCCATGTTTGACACCTCGCAGCAGCACCAGCAGCCATTGGCCTTCAATTCCTTAGCGTCTTCTTCGCTAAGCTCATTTTGGAATGCACAAGGCAGAGCGATGTCAACAGGAATGCTCCAAGCCTTCTTGCCGGCAGTGAATTTAGCCTTGCCGGGGAACTTAGTGGCCATGTCTTCAACCTTGTTGCGGTTGGAAGTGCGCATTTCGAGCATATAGTCGATCATCTCGCGAGTGATGCCGTCGGGAATTTCGCAAACACCGTCGGGACCAGAGATAGCAACAACTTTACCACCCATGTCGGTAGTCTTTGTTGCAGCCCCCCAAGCCACGTTACCAAAACCAGAGATGGCAACTCGCTTGCCTTCGATAGTTTTGCCAGCAGTGTCGAGCAGGTGTTTAGTGAAGTAGAGAGCACCAAAACCAGTAGCTTCAGGACGGAAGAAAGAACCACCCCAAGTCAAGCCCTTACCAGTGAGCACACCAGTGTGGTATTGACGAGTGAGTTTTTGGTACATACCATTCATGTAGCCAATTTCGCGGCCACCCACACCAACGTCACCGGCAGGAATATCCTGATCGGGACCAATGCAGTGCTTCAATTCAAGCATGAAAGCTTGGCAGAAACGCATGATTTCGGCGTCAGACTTGCCCACTGGGTCGAAGTCAGAACCACCCTTACCGCCACCCATTGGCAATGTGGTGAGTGCATTCTTGAAAGTTTGCTCAAAGCCGAGGAATTTCAACATTGAGGGAGTAACAGCCTTGTGGAAACGGAGACCGCCCTTGTAGGGACCAATGGCGCTGTTGAATTGCACACGATAGCCAAGGTTGGTTTGAACTTTACCGTTATCATCAACCCAGTTCACACGGAAAGTGAAAATGCGCTCGGGTTCAACCATTCTTTCAATGATTTGAGCCTTTTCAAACTCTGGGTGTTGGTTATACACTTCCTCGATCGATTCGAGAACTTCTTGCACGGCCTGCAGGTATTCGTTTTCACCTGGGTGTTTGGCCTCAAGATCTGCTAAAATCTTCTTAACGTCCATGATAGATATTTTTTAAAGTGGTTTATAGAAGAAAATAATAATCTTTACATTATATTTAGTTATGCCCTTGATATCGCTAAGGACATGACAAATATATAGCAAATTTTCTTATTAGCCATGTTTTTCTCCCTTTTTTTTACAATTTTGATGCGTCCTTGAAATCATTCGATGGCAATTTGACATTTTAACAATTATTTGCACATTTCAAAACTCCAGATATTAGCACTTTTTAATATCAAAAAGTCCCCTTAACCGACCAAACGCAACAAGTGGGCAACCAAAACCAAAGATAAACTGCCATAAAGCCAAAAACGGCAAAAAAGTAGTCCACAAAAAGGCAATTACTTTTTATCTTTATAGACTTTGGTATATAATAAAAAAGAGCTAATTTTGTGAGTAGAATTATCGTATTAACTAATTAATAAATAAACTTTATGAAGAAGTACAACTTTGGTGCTGGTCCATGCATTCTTCCACGCGAAGTAATTGAAAAAACAGCAAGTGCTATCTTAGATTTCAACGGTATTGGTCTTTCAATCGCTGAAATCAGCCACAGGTCTAAAGATTTCCAACCCGTTATCGACGAGGCAATGGCATTGGTAAAGGACGTGTTGAACGTTCCCGAAGGCTATTCGGTTCTCTTCTTGGGTGGCGGTGCATCACTCGAGTTCTGCATGATTCCCATGAACTTCTTGGTAAAGAAGGCTGGTTACTTGAACACCGGTGTTTGGGCAAAGAAAGCTATGAAAGAAGCCAAAGCATTTGGCGAAGTTGTTGAAGTTGCCACATCGGCCGATGATAACTTCACCTACATTCCCAAGAACTTTGAAGTTCCCACCGACCTCGACTACCTGCACGTGACAACCAACAACACCATTTATGGTACAGAGTTGCACAAAGACCTCGATGTGCCTGTGCGCATGATTGGTGACATGTCGTCGGACATCTTCAGCCGTCCAGTAGACGTTGCTAAGTATGACTGCATCTATGGTGGTGCTCAAAAGAACCTTTCGATGGCCGGTGTGACATTCGTTATTGTTAAAGACGAAGTTTTGGGTCGTGTGGAACGCGAAATCCCCACTATGCTCGACTATCGCACTCACGTGAAGAAAGGCTCTATGTTCAACACTCCTCCCGTGGTGCCCATCTACACTGCAATGGAAAACTTGCGTTGGGTGAAAGCCAATGGTGGTGTTGAAGCTATGGCAAAATTGGCTAAACAACGTGCCGAACTCCTTTATGGCGAAATCGACCGCAACAAATTGTTCCGTGGCACAGTGAAGAATGAAGAAGATCGTTCTTACATGAACATCTGCTTCGTGCTCAACGACGAATACGCCGAGTTGCAAGACGAGTTCTTCCAGTTTGCTACCGGCAAGGGCATGGTTGGCATCAAGGGTCACCGCGATGTGGGTGGTTTCCGTGCAAGCTGCTACAACGCTATGACTGTTGAAGGCGTGAAGGAACTCGTGAAGTGCATGCAAGAATTTGAAGCCAAGCACTAATCAAGCTCATCAACACACATTTTATTGTGTCCCTACGATAACGAAGGGCAACTTTTGATTGCCGAAAGTTGCCCTTTTAATCATTTTTTTTATAATCATCGAAGAACTTTAAAACAACAATAGCAATGAAAGTTTTAGTAGCAACAGAAAAACCCTTTGCAGCAGTAGCATTGGAAGGTATCAAGAAAGAAATTGAAGCAGCTGGTCACCAACTCGTGACTCTCGAAAAATATACCGAGAAAGCTCAACTCCTCGACGCAGTGAAAGACGCCGATGCCATGATCATTCGTTCCGACAAGGCCGACGCCGAAGTGCTCGACGCTGCCAAGAACTTGAAAATCATCGTGCGCGCAGGTGCCGGTTACGACAACATCGACCTTGCAGCAGCAACTGCTCACAAAGTGGTTGCCGAGAACACTCCCGGTCAAAACTCCAACGCTGTGGCAGAGCTCGTGTTTGGCTTGCTCGTTTCGGCTGTTCGCAACTTCTATAACGGCAAGGCCGGCACAGAGTTGATGGGCAAAAAATTGGGTATCCTCGCCTTTGGTAACGTTGGTCGCAACGTGGCTCGCATCGCCAAGGGTTTTGGCATGGACGTGTATGCCTACGACGCCTTCTGCCCTGCCAACGTGATTGAAGAAGCTGGTGTGCACGCTGTTGCCAATCAAGAAGAACTCTTCAAACAGTGCGACGTGGTTTCGCTCCACATTCCTGCAACTCCCGAAACCAAAGAGAGCATCAACTATGCCCTCGTGGGTCAAATGAAAAAAGGCGGTATCGTAGTGAACACAGCCCGCAAGGAAGTGATCAACGAAGCCGAACTCATCAAATTGATGGCCGAACGCGAAGACCTGAAGTTTGTGACCGACATCAAGCCCGATGCCGATGCCGAATTTGCAAAATTTGAAGGTCGCTACTTCAGCACACCCAAAAAGATGGGTGCTCAAACTGCCGAAGCCAATATCAACGCCGGTATTGCCGCAGCTCGTCAAATCAACGCCTTCTTCAAAGATGGTTGCACCAAATTCCAAGTGAACAAATAAATTGATCTTCACACAGTTGTAACACACTGTGCACTCAATATCAAGCAGGAAGAAAGTTTTAGACTTTCTCCCTGCTTTTTTCAATATCTGTGCTTCCCTGCTCTCTACAAAAATAAACTCAGTGTTTTTAGCACCGGTAGAGCCGAAGCATGCATCGGCTCTACTTTATATCCACACAATTAAACCCCAATCGGTCATTAGAATTAAATATTTCGTGGTTGACCTTGTAAGGAATTGGAAATTAGACTATTGCAACAGTGAATTTCTAATGACCGCCATTAGAAAATTGAAGATTTAAATATCTTAAAATCAAGATATTATAGGTATGACCACGAGACTTCCCTTTCCTAATGACCGATTGGGGTTAAATCAATATAAAGTATATCCTGAATGCCATGTTAATCGCCATGTGCACTACATAAAGTGTCGGCTGAAACTGACCAATGAATTATAGTAAAAAAAATCAAATTATTTTGCTCTATAATTTGGTTTATAAAATAAACTATATTATATTTGCAACGTCACAAGAGATTTGGAGAAGGAGTTATGGCTTCACTATAAACCGTTAACCTCGTCACAAAGCACTTGTGCTTAGGAAAAAATAGTATTTAACTCAAAAAAAGAAAGAAAATGGAAGAAAAAGAATTGACTCCTATGCAGAGTCTGAAATTAATTGAGAGCACAATCGAACAGAGTCGCCAAGACATGACAGCGCATGCCGGCAAACAAATGTTGTGGTGGGGATTGATTGTTGTAGCAACCAGCCTCATTGTGCACACACTCACACATTTCACAGGCCACGCAAGGTGGAACTTTCTGTGGTATGTTACGACTATTATTGGTTTTGCAGGCGGCTATTTGATCGAGAAAAGAGCCCCTACCCAACCCACAGGATTCATTGCAAGAGCCGTTGGGGCTATTTGGAGAGCATTTGCCCTCTTTGCAGTGTTTGCTACTGCAATTGAGCTGATTTTATGGTCACAAGAGCTTGCCCTTAGAAGCCATTTAGTGCCCGTTGCGCCATTATTGATTTTGCTCATGGGCATGGCTGCCACAACCACTTGCATGATTCTCAAGCAAAAAGCTTTGGCAGCAGTAGAAGCTATTGTGAGCCTGTCGCTCTTTATATTCATTCTCATTCCGCAACAGTTTGACTTTCCTGTTTTTGCTTTTTTGGCAATATTTGCACTCATCATTCCCGGACTTTACATGACACGCAACCATGGCAGAAAATAATTTCAAACCACTCGACCCTTTGTTGCACAGCGAGTTGCGATTGGCTATCATGTCGATACTCATGAATGCCGAAAACGCCGATTTTGCCTATATTAAGGCAACAACTCAAGCCACGGCTGGCAACATAAGCGTGCAAATCGACAAACTCGAAAAAGCAGGCTACATTGAGGTGAACAAGGAATTTAAGGGAAAAATGCCCCACACCGTGTGTCGCATCACACCGCAGGGACTCTTGGCTTTTAGCAACTATGTAGAGGCACTCAAGTCCTATATTCAGTAAACAAGCCCTTCCCCACCTCTTTTCTTTTGCCAAGATTTGGTTTACCCCAAATCGGTCATTAGGTTTCTTTGTTTTTGTCAAATTATTTTGAGTAATTT
>CAMYCE010000038.1 GCA_947254205.1 uncultured Prevotellaceae bacterium | reverse complement strand
AAGGTGCTTCATTACCTCCCCTTTTTCATTGATGGGGTAGCCCTCACTGTTAAAGTCTTTAACCTTTTCGGTAGTCCACACGTTAGTGCCCTGATGCTGTCCCTTAAAGCCTACAGCAGCTTCCGTGCCATCGGCAACGACTACTGCGTTGTCAAGCCGAAGAGTTGCACCTGGACCGGTCCTTATGCCGAATAGTCCCGAAGCCTTGAGTTTGCAGTCTTTGATAGAAACATTGGTTTGACATAGAAGTGCTGGATAACCTGTTTCGTTGATTTCCAATAGACCGTCGCCTTCAATGGTTGTCGGTCCGTCAAAGAACACTTGCGCGTTCAGTTGATTCTTGCCACGCACCTGCACTGTGAGTTCCTCGTCTCCGGTGTATCTTAAGGCGGTCCCGTCGAGATAGGATGATCGTACACCGCTCATAATGAGCGTATTGGATTCAGGTATATACTTGAATTCGTCATACCCACTTCTGGAGAAGCTTATGCCTCTAAGGCTCACGAGGTGGTCGTAATTTTCACTCGTTATTTGCACTCCGTTAATAAACAGGGGATAGTATGTTACCTCCCCCCAAGCGGCAACAGTGCTGAAGGTCGCGATGATGGCGACACACAATGTTTTGAGTAGATTTCGTTTCATGTTCATTCACTTTTTAAAAAGATTAATATCCACGATTATTATTATTTGATTCTATCTTTGACCGGTATTACTACTACTATACAAGCATTCATAGCCCAATACAGATTGTCAACTACAGAATTCAACCACAAATATAACAAGATTTGTAATAAAAACAAAGAAAAGGTGAAAAATGCGAAAAAAAAGCAACCAAGATTGTTCTTGATTGCTTTTTGGTTGTGTCCTCCAAGGGGCTCGAACCCTTGACCCACTGATTAAGAGTCAGTTGCTCTACCAACTGAGCTAGGAAGACGTGCATATTCATCGCTGAATTGCGATTGCAAAGGTACAACATTTTTTTTTATCACCAACAAAAAAAAATCTTTTTTTTCAAGAAACAGTTTTTTTTCTCTTTTTCTTGACTTCGGCACTCCCCCCAAAACTTGATTTAACCCAAATCGGTCATTAGGTTTCTTTGTTTTTATCAAATTATTTTGAGTAATTTTTGATTGATTTTGAGGGCGTTTAGCGGGCTAAACAACCGAAAAAGCAGTCAAAAAGAACCAAAATAAATGACAAAGGCAAGGAAAAGCCTAAGATATTTTCTTTTTGCGACCTAATGACCGATTTGGGTTTAAAGAAGCGAATGACCAATGAGGAGCAGAATAACTGATTTTTGGGTTTCTGAAAAAAATGTGGGCATGATGGTGATGGGCTTCAATGTTTCTCCTTTTAGGCACTATTGGTTTTGTGGGAAATGCCCCTGTGCCGGTCGTGATAGTGGGGAGAAGGCCGGCACACAGGGAGCATGTGTGGGGCAACAATCTTAATGGATTGTCACCACCTTGCCACTATAATTGTCGATGTGAACAATAGCGATGTGGGTGTCGAGAGAAATGGTAGCCGAGCCCGTTTCCCTTGCGCGATATAGCAGGTGGCCGGCAGTGTCATAAATGGTGAAGTGGTGCCATGCTGTGTCGGTCCAGTTGATGTGGAGGCGGTTTTCTTGCACGCTCATCGTGAAGTTGGCGGTGCCGTTGATGGCTGTTACCGACGAGGTTTCCTCGATGGGCAGAATGGTTGCGAAGTTTTGCCACAGCTGTGCCTGCCTATAGGCGTCGATGGCACTTTGTGGCACATGTAGCCGGCAAGTGGTCACGTTGATGCCCTTGAGGGGCGAGTCGCCTTGCAAGAGGGGTGGCCGGGTGGCGTGAACGATGATTTTGTTGAGGCCTGTGCAGTTGAAGAGGGCGTTTTTGCCAATAGTGGCGATGTGTGCCCCCATCTCCAAGGTCTTGAGTTTTCGGCAGCCATCAAAGGCGCGTCCTTCAAGGCTTGTTACAGTAGTGGGCACGATATAGCTTGTGTCGGCCTTGGCTCGCGGGTAGGCGATGAGTGTTTCTTGCTTGTTGTCGAGCAGCACTCCATCGATAGCGCTATAGGCCGGGTTGCCGTCTTCAACGGTGAAGTTCTTGAGCCTGTTGCAATTGTAGAATGTGGCATAGCCAAGTTGGGTGAGCTGGCGCGGAATTTTGACTTCGACGAGAGCGTTGCACCCCGAAAATGCCGTGCTGCCCACTGCTGTCACATTTTTAAAGTCGATAGTCTTGAGCCCTTTGCAGGCTCTAAAGGCATCGTTGCCAATTGTTTTTAAAGCATCGTTGAATGTGATGGCTTTGAGCATGTTGCAGTCGCTAAAAGCTCCTTGTCGCAGTGTGGTGATGCCTTGCGAGAGCACCACTTCTCGCAAGTCGCGACGGGCCGAAAAGGCATCGTTGCCAATAGTGGTGACAGTTGAAAAACGGTTGTCGCTTGCGAGGTCGACAGTTGATTCGTCGCCGAGCCATTTTTCGAGCGTGAAACCGTCGGCACTCAGTTTGTAGGACGAGGTGGGGTAGGAGGCGGCAATGCCATGGCCACAGCATGCAAGTAAAATAGCAACCAGCGAGAGATGAGAGAAAAGTTTGTTTGTCATAAGTTTTTTAAGAATTTGATAGTAAGTTTGTTGGCAAATTTACAATACTATTTCATGAAATGCAATAATTAAACCCCAATCGGTCATGAGGCCGCATGAAGAAAATATCTTAGGCTTTTCTTCATCTTTGCCATTGATGTTGAAAGCACACAAGCTGCACAACTTGCGCTATTCTCAGTTTTGTTGAGGCCTCGTTTATTTAGGGCCTGTGCTTGAGTGGGCAGAAGTTGGTGAAATGGTTGTAAATTAGTATCTTTGCAAGTTATCAAAAAAAGCGTTTTTTATGGGAAGTCAACAACAGCGGCCGCTCATTCTTGTGAGCAACGACGATGGTCGCCAATTTAATGGAATTAAGACTTTGATTAAAGTGGCCAAGGGCTATGGCGATGTGGTTGTAGTAGCCCCCATGCAGCACCAGAGTGGCATGGGCAGTGCTATTACAGTGACCCAGCCTTTGCGTGCTTTTCTCTCGTTTCAGGCCGAGGGAATTAAGGAATATCTGGTGAGTGGCACGCCCACCGACTGTGTGAAGCTCGCCTTCGACAAGTTGCTCGATGGGCGCACTCCCAATCTTGTGCTTTCGGGAATCAATCATGGGCTCAACACGGGCACCTGTTCCCTGTATAGTGGCACGATGGGGGCGGTGTTTGAGGGCTGTGTGCATGGCGTGGATAGTGTGGCATTTTCCTATGACCAGCATGGCCCCGATGCCAACATGGAGGTGTGTGAACCTGTGCTCAGGCAGGTGATAGAGCGTGTGCTTGCCAGTGGCTTGCCCTGCGATGTGTGCCTCAATGTCAACATTCCACGCCTTGAGGGCGAAATTAGGGGCATCAAGGCCACCGCGGCTTGCATGGGGCTTTGGGAGAAAGAATATGAACAGCGTGTCGACCCCTTTGGTTTTCCCTATTATTGGCTCACGGGCAATTATCGCTGCACGCAGTCGAAAGACGACACCACCGACCTCTATTGGCTTGAGCGTGGCTGGGCAACGGCAACTCCTTGCAAGGTAGACCAAACTCACAAGCAGGCGATTGCCCAAATCGCCGATTTGTTGCGATAAAACGCCCTGAATCGTGGTAGAGTACGTTATATTTTTGTAATTTTGCAAAATTATATTGAATTTAAACAACATCATCTCATCAACATATAGATTTAAAACTATGGAAAGAAGAGTTAGGGTGCGTTTTGCCCCATCGCCCACCGGACCATTACACATTGGAGGTGTGCGCACCGCATTATACAACTACTTGTTTGCCCGCCAGCATGGTGGCGACATGATTTTGCGCATTGAAGACACCGACAGCACCCGTTTTGTGCCCGGTGCCGAAGACTATATCAACGAGGCCCTGCAATGGCTGGGCATAGGCATTGACGAGGGTGTGCGTGAAGGCGGGAACTATGGCCCCTATCGCCAGAGCGAGCGTCGCGACATTTATCGCACCTATGTGAAGCTGTTGCTTGATGAGGGCAAAGCCTATGTGGCATTTGACACGCCACAGGAGCTCGATGCCAAGCGCGCCGAGGTTAAGAACTTCCAGTATGATGCTTCTACCCGCCTCTCGATGCGCAACTCTCTCACCTTGAGCGAGAGCGAGTGGAAGGCTCTTGTTGCCGAGGGAGTGCCCCACGTGGTGCGCATCAAGATTGAGCCGGGCCGCGATGTGGTGGTGCACGACTTGATAAGAGGTGACGTGACCATCAACTCCTCGGTGCTCGACGACAAAGTGCTCTACAAGAGTGCCGATGACCTGCCCACCTATCACCTTGCCAATATTGTCGACGACCACCTGATGGAGGTGTCTCACGTGATACGTGGCGAGGAGTGGTTGCCCAGTGCCCCCTTGCATGTGTTGCTCTATGAGGCTCTTGGCTGGGAGAGCACAATGCCTGCCTTTGTGCACCTGCCCTTGTTGCTCAAGCCCGACGGTAAGGGCAAGTTGAGCAAGCGCGACGGCGACCGCTTGGGCTTCCCTGTGTTTCCTCTCGACTGGAACGACCCCAAAACCGGAGAGCTGTCTTCGGGCTATCGCGAAGCCGGCTACTTGCCACAGGCAGTGATCAACTTCTTGGCTTTGCTGGGCTGGAATCCGGGCGATGACCGCGAAATCATGTCGATTGATGAGCTGGTGAGCAATTTCTCGTTTGCACACTGCTCTCGCAGTGGAGCCAAATTTGACTTTGAAAAGGCCAAGTGGTTCAATCATGAATATCTCATGAACATGGACGATGCTTTGCTGGCACAAAATTTCAAACCCTTGTTGGCAACACATGTCGATGTTTCAAAGTTGAGCGACAACTATATCGCCGCAGCAGTGGGCACGGTGAAAAACCGCATCAATTTCTTGAAAGACTTGTGGGAACAGGCGCGTTTCTACTTTGAAGCTCCCACCGAATATGCCCCCAAGGATATTAAAAAACGCTGGAAAGCCGACACACCGCAGCTCATGACCGAGCTTGTGGCATTGCTCGACACAGCCGACAGCTTTGACGACAGTGCCAAGACCGAAGAAATGGTGATGACGTGGATCAAGAGCCACGACTATCACATGGGCAATGTGATGAATGCCTTCAGGCTCACTGTGGTGGGCGAGTGCAAGGGGCCTCACATGTTCGACATCATCAAGTTGCTGGGCAAGGCCGAGACGCTGTCTCGACTCAAGCGCGGCATCGAAACCATTAGGCCCGTTTCAGCTTAATTTGACTCATCGACGTGCAGGTTGTGGCGAGATTTCTGTTGGCCTCGGTGTTGTTGATTTTGGGCATTGTGGCAAGTGCTCAAGAGGTGGTGTGGAGTGTTGACTTCAACTCGGTGTTCAGCAACCGTGAGGGGGGCGATGACATGCGCCCCGACCAAACGTTTATTTTCACTCGGCTTAGCCCCGAAGTGGGCATGAGCTTGAAGAGTGACTCCACGGGCACTCATCTGCTCAAGGGTGGGGTCACATGGTTTCAGCCCCTTAACGATAATCTCGAGGGTTGCAAGGTGTTGCCCACACTCTACTACCGGTTTCAGTCTTCTCACGGCTGGAAGGTGGCAGTGGGCACAATGCCCCGCTCCTTGCTTGTCGAGCGATTGCCACGTTACCTGTGGAGCGATTCCATGAGCTATCACCACCCCAATGTGAGGGGAACCATTGTGCAATATAGGCACGACCGCAGCTATGGCGAGTTTTTTCTCGATTGGCGACAGATGCAAACCTTGAGGCATCGCGAGGCGTTTCATGTGGTTTTTGATGGCAAGTGCTATCCATGGGCAACTGGGGGAAGCTGGCTGGGTGGCTATGTGCAATATAATCATCTTGCCAAGCGCAAGAATGCTCCTGCCGGTGAAGGGGTGAATGACGATTTAACTCTCAACCCCATGTTGGGCCACGACTGGCAATGGGGAGCGCAGGACAGCAACTGGCTTCGCCTCAAGGCGGGTGCTATTGTCAATGTCGAGCGCGCGCGTTGCGATGGCAAGTGGCTCACGGCAAGTGGCGTGGTGGGTGGTGCTTGGTTGCGATGGCACTTTCTCGATGTGGAGCAAAACCTCTATGCCGGCAGCGACTTGTTTCCTCTCTACGGCCGATTTGGCAGCCTGCTCAACTTGGGCGACACCTACTATCGCGACAAGTTTTATAGCCGTAGCGATGTCACAGCCCACATTGTGCACAATAGCGTGGTCGACTTGAGCGCATCGCTCACCTTTCATGCCACTTCACACATCACAGGCTTGTGGCAACAGCTGGCTTGCAGGGTGTATATCGATAACATATTCTGGAAAAATCGTCACAACCGGTCATTGATGAAGAAAAGACGATTGCAAAGCAACTATTGACTCAACGATAAACATGAATTTTTTATACAACATTGGCATTGCGGCCTATAAGGCGGCTGTTCACATGGTTTCGTCACACAACAAGAAAGCCAAACTCATGCTTGAAGGGCAGAGTCGCACATGTGACTATCTCAAAAAGCACATCGACCCTCGCTATCGCTACATTTGGATTCATGTGTCGTCGCTTGGCGAGTTTGAGCAGGGACGTCCGCTCATCGAGAAAATCAAGGCTCGCGACCCCGAAGCTCGCATCTTGTTGACTTTTTTCTCGCCCAGTGGCTATGAGGTGCGCAAAAACTATGACAAGGTCGATGCTGTGTGCTACTTGCCCTTTGACTTGCCCGGCAACGTCAAGGAGTTTCTCGACTTGGTGAATCTTGAAATGGCTATTTTTGTGAAATATGAGTTTTGGGGCAACTACCTGCAAGAGTTGCGCCGTCGCAAAATTCCCACCTATATTATTTCGGCCATCTTTCGTGAGAGTCAAATTTTCTTTAAGCCTTGGGGAGGCATGTTTCGCAAAATGCTCACTTGCTACAATCGCATTTATGTGCAAAATGAAGAATCGCGCCACTTGCTCGCAAGCCTCGATGTGCACAATGTTGAAGTGGCAGGCGACACGCGTTTCGACCGTGTGGCTCATGTGCGCGACGAGGCCAAGGATTTTCCTGCAATCGCAGCGATGGCGGGGAATGCATCGTTCACTTTAATTATGGGTAGCAGCTGGCAACCCGATGAAGATGTAGTGATTCCCTACTTCAATGCTCACCCTGCCATGAAGCTCATCATTGCTCCCCATGAGTTTGATGCCGAGCGACTGGAGGCCATGAAGC
Source organism: uncultured Prevotellaceae bacterium (assembly GCA_947254205.1). Classification (GTDB taxonomy): domain Bacteria; phylum Bacteroidota; class Bacteroidia; order Bacteroidales; family Muribaculaceae; genus Sodaliphilus. The sequence goes on along the minus strand of CAMYCE010000038.1, from coordinate 11,120 downwards.
GCAAAATCACTCGCCCCGTGCAGCTCTACTCCCACATTAGCGAAGCCGAGGCCCCTCAAGTCGATTGCCTCATTGTCGACTGTTTTGGCATTTTGTCGTCGCTTTATCGCTATGGCAACGTGGCCTATGTGGGCGGAGGTTTTGGCGTGGGCATTCACAACATCAACGAGGCTGCTGTCTATGGCATTCCTGTGGTGTTTGGCCCCAACTATGGAAAGTTTTGCGAAGCCACCGACCTCATCACCGTGGGCGGAGCTTTCACTATCAATAACAGTGCCGACTTTGCCCAAGTGATGAATGTGCTCACCACCGATGTCGATGCCTTGCGCCGTGCCGGTAGCATAGCCGACAACTACATCAAAACCCACATTGGAGCCACCGATCGCATCTATCGCGACCTGTTTTCAGCCCAAGCTCGTTGAAGATTATCGTTTCAGTATAAAACAAGTTCAAGCGGTTGATTCAATAAAAATCAACCGCTTGAACTTTGATGATGAGGCGTGTGTGAACCTCTCAGCTTTGTGTGGCGACGATGCAAGCATCGCCTCTACATGGCTTGCATACAGGTGTTTAGACTTCTAAGAGGAATCTTATATTACCGAGAGCAGCCCCGGTGAGGCGATGGCTATAAAATAGAGGAAACCGCCAATGAGTCCCACCGAAGCACTTATGATGGCCCATTTCTTGGCATCTCTGCTGTTTTGCTCGGCTTGCTGATAGTTGCCGGCATGATAGGCCGAGCTCACCTGCGATGCCTTCACAATCGACACGATGCCAAAGGGCAAGCAGCAAAACAGGGTGGTCAAGATGGCCCACACGAGGTGAGTGTCGGGCATGGGTGGCTGTGCGCCATAGCCATATTGCTGTGGTTGTGGTTGCTGATAGGCAGGTTGCGAGTAGGGAGGTTGTTGTTGAGAGCCTGCGTTTTGAAACAGGTGGCTAAGCCCTGCAACTTGCCCGGCAGGCATCCACGACTCCATGCCTTCGCTCCACACCATGGTTGATGGCGTGATGTTTTGGGCAATCAATTCGTTTTCTTCAAAAGGCCCCAGTTGTTGCCCGTTGATGTGAATGAAATATTTCATAGTGCTTTTATTAGGAATATAGGTGGAAAAAAATTAAAATTCGGTGGGGTGATATTTCTTGAGCAAAGTCATGATGGGGGTTGCTTTGGCATTTTGACCTTGAGCTTTGTAGTGGGCACACAAGGCTTTGGCAGGCTCCAAGCAGTTGGTGGTGAAGATTCGACGATTGTTGCGGTCGGCCTCTTCCATGAGTTGCACGCCTGTAGCCACGTCTTTCTCATAGCCATGAGTGCCACTATAGGTGTACCAGCCCACATAGGCAAGTCCCTCAATATTGCCTTGCTCGGCGGCAGTGTGGGCAAATTGGGTGGCGAGCGAGTCGTTGATGGCAATGTATTCCTCGCCGTCGGCATAGGATTTCAAGCCATGGCGATACACATTGAATAGCTCGGCACTGGCATCGCCACTGCCTTTCTCGCTGGCTTGCCGCAGCAACTCGATGGCTGCGAGCTTGTCGGCTTTGGTGTCTTTGCCCATGAGCAGGTTGCAAAATCCTTTGCGCTCCATGGCATAAACCGAGCCGGCTGCAATGCACTCGTCGAGCATGGCAAGCGCTCCTTCTTGTCCAATGCCTTCCATGTCCATGAAGGGCTGGGTGAATATCATGGTAGCCATGCGTGCTTTGCTGTCGATGTCACCTTCTTCTACAGCCTTTTGCAAGTAGGGCAATGCTTGCTCATAGCGTTCGGCCTCATAGAGTTGTTTTCCTTTGGTCACGTTCACGCTCTGTGCCCACACTCCAGTAGCGAGGCAAGTGGCAAGTAGTGTTAAAATCAAATTCTTCATACTCAATTTTGTTTAACTAATGATTATGTGATACAAAGATGATGAATTTTAATGATATTCTCAATGATTTGATTGTTTTTTTGAATGTGTTGCAATAAAAATCACACCTGCCCCGCAATTATTGCATGTTGGGCAGGTGTGGTGATAGGGACCTTTTATTTCGTTGGGTTTTAGTTGCCCGATTGGCCAAAATCGACTTTGCGCATGTCGCCCTCTTGTTGCAGAGCGCGATGAAACGACAGGGCTAAGTCGAGATTTTGCACAATGTGCCCGCCCTTCGACAAGTTGAGATATTCGCGCAGCAAGGGGCGATAGATGGGGTGGGCGACATTTTCAATAATCTCATGGGCTGCCTGTATGGGGTCTTTGGCTCGCAAGTCGGCAACACCTTGGTCGGTGACAATGATGTCGACCGAGTGAATGGTGTGGTCGACGTGGGTGACCATGGGCACGATAGTTGAGATGGTGTCGGCATTTTTGATAGAGGGGCACAAGAAGATGCTGGTGTAGGCATTGCGGGTGAAGTCGCCACTGCCACCAATGCCGTTCATGAGGCGTGTGCCGCCAATGTGCGACGAGTTGATATTGCCAAAAATGTCGCATTCGATAGCGGTGTTCATTGAGATGACACCAATGCGGCGTATCACTTCGGGGTTGTTGCTAATTTCGCTGGGGCGCATGAGCAACTTGTCGTGCAATTGGTCGATGTTGGCAAAGAAATCCATCATGGCTTCATGCGACAAGGTCATGGAGCAGGTGCTGGTGAACTTGCATCGGCCACTCTTGAGCAAGTTGAGCACGCTGTCTTGCATCACCTCGGTGTACATTTCAAAGGGAGGAATCTCGGTGCTCACATCAAGGGCATCGAGCACAGCATTGGCAATGTTGCCCACGCCACTTTGAATGGGGAGGAAGCTCTTGGGCAGGCGACCCTGTTTCATTTCGTTGACAAGGAAGTCACACACGTTTTGCCCAATGCGTCGTGTGGTTTCGTCGACGGGGGTGAACTTGTCTTCCATGCCCAATGGCTGATTGGAACGCACCACACACAGCACCTTCTTGGGGTCGACATGTGCAGTGGGAGTGCCAATGCGGTCGGAGGCATGATAAAGCGGAATTTCACGACGGTTGGGAGGGTCGAGGGGCAGGTAGATGTCGTGCAAGCCGTGTATGCTTTCGGGTATTTGCTCGTTGATTTCAATCATCACCTTGTCGGCAAACTTCAACCATGTGGGTGAGTTGCCTGTGGCTGTGCCCAGCACAATTTCGCCATCGTCGGTGATGCTTTGTGCTTCAATAATGGCCAAGTCCATTTTTCCCCACGCTCCATAGCGAAATTCTTGTGCCATCTCGCCCAAGTGACGGTCGTTGTAGTGCAACTCGTGTGCATTGATGCGATTGCGCAACTCGCCCAGCGACTGATAGGGGGCACGCATGTTGATAGCATGGGCACGCGACAGCTCGCCATCGGTGAAATCGTTGCTCGATGCTCCACTCAATATGTTGACTTTAAATTCACGACCTGCCTCATGCTCGCGTATTGCCTTTTTGGCAATAGCAGGCGGAATTACTTTAGGGTTGCCAGGAACTGTGAAGCCCGAAATGCCAATGGTCATGCCATTGTGCACATGCTCGGCGGCCTCTTCGGGAGTGAAAACAGGATAAATCATTGACTTTCTAATTTGGTTTAAATTGTCCTATTACTGCGTTGTCTGAGTTTCAGTGTGCTACAAATATACTGAAATCGTGTGACAATGCAAATAAATATATATTTTTCTTAAAATTATTCTATCTTGGCAACTTGGGAATGCGAGGTGCAGGACCGGGGCGCATGCCAGGTTTGTCCACATGGTAGATGTTGTTGAATTGCACGCCTGTCACTCCTTTCACTTTCTCAAAATGAGCTTTGGCCTCATAGAGGTTGGCACCTTCGGGGAGTTGAATGGCAATAAAATTCACCTCGTCATATTGGCTTATGATGGTAGCGCCATATTTCTTGATGGCTTTTTTAAGCGACTCTTTGCCAGCTTCTCCTTCATAGGCAATGATGAGCGTGTTGGGCGAGTAGTGTTCTCCCATGGGGTCGTTTTCTTGCATAGTTGTGTTGGGGGTTGATTGAGGGTTGGTTGCCGTTTTCTTGCAATGACAACTCGATAGTGCCAGTATCAGTGTTGTGGCCAGTATGATTTTAGTATTCATTGTGCTGTAATTTATTGTTTTTAAAATATGGTGATATGTTGTGTTTCATGTGTTAATACTTCACGCTGGGGCCATATTCGTTGCCACCCGGGTGGCTGTCTTCGCACCACCACACCAGCAAAATGATTGTGCCCAATGGCACAAGGTGCAAGAGTTGCCACCAGCCTGTGCGCCCGGTGTCGTGCAAGCGTCGGGCACCCACAGCCAAGAGAGGCAAGAAGATGACCACTGTAGCAAAGCCGCAACTCACCATCGCGAGCAGATGGCTGAAAAGGAAAAACCACCAAAACTCTGAGCGACGGGCACGCCCTTCAAAATTGACATATTGATTGAAACAAGATTTCACGGCATCGCCCAATTCCATGCCGGGTGTGCAACCACTATAGGGCGGTTGCGAGGCTCCCGGTTGCTGGTAGCCATATTGGGCTTGCTGGCCCTGTTGCGATGTGTAGTGAGCATTCAGCAGGTTGGCAATTTCGGGCACATGTGTTGCCGGCACCCAGCCAGGCATGCCCTCACACCACACTTGCGAGGTGGCATTCAAGCCATTTTGTAGCAATTCATTCACTTCAAATGGGCCACGTTGTTGCTGTCCGTCGTTGAAAAAAAAGTATTTCATGTTGTGGTAGTCATGTTTTAAGTTATTGATAGCCGTGAATGCTAACGTTGAAGTTTCTTCCCCTTGAGTTGTGAGTGAGGTTTTGTGGGGGGCAAGACAAAGGTAAAGAAAAATCAACGAATTTAACGAATTTAACGAAGGTTTTTTTGGGGAAGTGAGTGGGAAGTGATGGGAAGTTCTTGAGCGACAATCCCTATCGTCCTTTCATTCCCCTTCACTAAATTCTGTGTATCCCGTGAGACCATAAGGAGAAAAAAGGGAATTGCAGTGAGTCAAAAGAAAACCGCTCGGTCTTGTTCAGCGACCGAGCGGTTAAAGAGTTATCGTGCAACGAGTGGGCTTAGTCACTCATCTTGGCGCAGATGTAGTCGCGATTCAGGCGCGAGATGTTGCTCAGCTTGATGTTTTTGGGGCATTCGGCCGAGCAAGCACCGGTGTTGGTACAGTTGCCAAATCCCAACTCGTCCATCTTGTTCAACATAGCTTTCACGCGGCGTTTTGCCTCGACTTTGCCTTGTGGCAACAAGGCAAATTGACTCACCTTGGCCGACACAAAGAGCATGGCCGAGCCGTTCTTGCAAGCGGCAACGCAGGCACCGCAACCAATGCAAGAGGCCGAGTCCATAGCTTCGTCGGCATCAACTTTGGAGATGGGTATTGCGTTGGCGTCTTGAGCAGCGCCACAGTTAAACGACACATAGCCACCGGCTTGTTGAATCTTGTCGAATGCGTTGCGTTCGACAATCAAGTCTTTGATCACGGGGAATGCGGCCGAGCGCCATGGCTCTACTGTGATGGTTTCGCCATCTTGGAATCGACGCATGTAGAGCTGGCAGGTGGTTGCACCTTGAGCCGGGCCGTGGGGGTGTCCGTTGATGTAGAGTGAGCACATGCCACAGATGCCTTCGCGACAGTCGTGGTCAAATGCAATGGGTTCTTGTCCCTGTTCGATTAGGGTTTCGTTCAAGATGTCGAGAGTTTCAAGGAACGAAGTGTCGGAGTCAGTCTCAACATTCTCATAAGTCACGAAACCACCTTGAGCCTTGGGGCCGGCTTGACGCCAAACCTTCAAATTTACGTTCATATTTGCCATTTGAATTTCCTTTCTTAATTAATTGTTGTTATGACTTGTAGTTACGAGTTTGAACCTTGATGGCTTCATATTCGAGTTTCTCTTTGATGAGTTGTGGGGCAGTGTTGTCGCTACCTTGGTAGTTCCAGCATGCCACATAGAAGTAGTTCTCATCATCGCGCTTGGCTTCTCCCTCCTCGGTTTGATATTCCTCGCGGAAGTGACCACCACAGCTCTCGTTGCGGTTGAGAGCGTCGTAGGCTACCAATTCGCCCATTGTGATGAAGTCGTTGAGGCGGAAAGCCTTGTCAAGCTCAATGTTCATTTCGCCCTCGGCTTCGGGAATCTTCAAGTCGGTGTTAAACACTTCACGCAGTTTCTTAAGTTCGACAAGAGCCTTTTCCAAGCCTTCCTTGGTGCGACCCATGCCCACATATTCCCACATGATGTGGCCAAGATCTTTGTGAATCGAGTCAACCGAGCGACTACCCTTGATGTTCATCAAGTGTTGCTCTTGAGCAATACAAGCATTCTCGGCTTCTTCAAATTCCTTGCGGTCGGTTGAGAAGCGTGGCACTTGAATTTGGTCGCTCAAGTAGTTTTGAATGGTGTAGGGCAACACAAAATATCCATCGGCAAGACCCTGCATGAGAGCCGAAGCACCCAAGCGGTTGGCACCATGATCTGAGAAGTTGCATTCGCCAATAGCAAAGAGACCCTTGATCGAAGTTTGCAATTCATAGTCAACCCAAATGCCACCCATTGTGTAGTGGATAGCGGGGAAAATCATCATGGGGTTGTAGTATTTCACGCCATTCACTTCGTTGGCAAGTTCGCCGGGATTCACATCGGTGATTTCTTCATACATGTCGAAGAGGTTGCCATAGCGTTGGCGCACCACGTCGATGCCCAAGCGGTTGATGGCTTCGCTAAAGTCGAGGAACACAGCCAAGCCGGTGTTGTTCACGCCATAGCCTTTGTCGCAACGTTCCTTGGCAGCGCGGCTTGCCACGTCGCGGGGCACGAGGTTACCAAATGCAGGATAGCGACGCTCCAAGTAGTAGTCGCGTTCCTCTTCGGGAATGTCGCTACCCTTCTTGGTGCCATTTTGCAATGCTTTGGCATCTTCAATGTTTTTGGGCACCCAAATGCGACCGTCGTTGCGCAACGATTCCGACATGAGTGTGAGCTTAGATTGCTTGTCGCCGTGCACAGGAATGCAGGTGGGGTGAATCTGCACATAGGCAGGGTTGGCAAAGTAGGCTCCCTTGCGATAGCAAGCCACTGCGGCCGAGCAGTTGCAGGCCATGGCGTTGGTCGAGAGGAAATAGGCATTGCCATAGCCTCCGGTGGCAATCACCACTGCATGGGCGGCAAAACGCTCAAATTTGCCAGTCACGAGGTTTTTGGCAATGATACCGCGAGCGCGACCGTCGATCATCACCACATCGTGCATCTCATAGCGGTTGAAGCTCTTCACCTTGCCCATTTGAATTTGACGGTTGAGCGAGCTGTAGGCACCCAGCAGGAGCTGTTGGCCGGTTTGACCCTTGGCATAGAATGTGCGGCTCACTTGAGCACCACCAAAAGAGCGGTTGGCGAGCAAGCCACCATATTCGCGGGCAAAGGGAACGCCTTGTGCCACACATTGGTCGATGATATTGTTGGATACCTCGGCAAGGCGATACACATTGGCCTCGCGAGCACGATAGTCGCCACCTTTCACTGTGTCGTAGAACAAGCGGTAAACCGAGTCGCCATCGTTTTGATAGTTCTTGGCAGCATTGATACCACCCTGTGCGGCAATCGAGTGGGCGCGACGAGGTGAGTCTTGAATGCAAAAGTTGAGCACGTTAAATCCCATTTCGCCCAGTGTCGAAGCGGCCGATGCACCGGCAAGGCCGGTGCCCACTACAATGATGTCGAGCTTGCGCTTGTTGGCAGGGTTAACGAGACGTTGATGAGCTTTATAATTGGTCCACTTTTCAGCTACGGGACCTTCTGGAATCTTAGAGTCGATTACAGGCTGAGCAGTGGTTTTCTTTCCGTTTTCTTCCATTTTTTTTGAAATGTTTTAAAAATTAATGACTCAGCTAAAATTAAAAGGCAAAATACCAAGTGAAGTAGCAGGCTTCAACAGCAAAGATGATGAAGAGCAGTGATGCCCACCATCTTGCAATTGTCTTCCAGCGAGCAATCCACTGGTCGTTGGCCACACCAATAGTTTGGAATGCGCTCCAAAAACCATGTGAGAGGTGGAACCAAAGAGCGGCAAAGCCAATCAAGTAAACGGGCAACACCCACACTTGCGAGAACACAGCCTCAAGATAGAATTGACCGTGGCTCACTTCTTCGCCCATGAGCTCGGGAAGTTGCATCTTGGCCCAAAATTGCACGAGGTGCAAGATCATGAAGCACACAACGATGATGCCGAGCACAAGCATGTTTTTTGATGCCCAGTCAACTTCTTTCCAGCTTTTAGACACTGCATAGCTGTCGCCACCGCGGGCTTTGCGGTTTTGCAGGGTGAGCCAGAATGCAAAAACAATGTGCAGGCACACAAACAACGCGATGACTCCGGTGCCAAGCACTGCATACCAGTTTGCACCAAGGAATTCGCAAATCGCATCATACCAGTCGAGATTCACGACTGCTACTGCATTCATCAGTGCATGAAAGGTCACAAAGAGGACTAAGAAGAGGCCGGTGACGCTCATCACGACCTTTCGCCCTACAGAAGATTTTGTTAACCACATAGTAGTTCTGAATTAAGTTATTAATTTGTTTAATTGTTGTTATCAGTTCATTGTCTGTATTCAAGCACAAAATGCGGGGAAGTTTAACCGCAACTCCCGCAACCTGCCTTTTAATATTGTGCAAAGTTACCGTTAAATAACCTTTTCTGCAACATTTACTCACAAAAAAAACCGCCCAAAAATCACTACATGTAGTGATAGCAGAGTCATTTTCAATGAAAAGGGGGCACTGGTGCACACCAAAACGTGATTTCATGCAAAAAAGCATCACTACCAAAACAGTGAAATAATTGATTACAACAAAGTTGTAAATAAGTTTTAAAAAAAATGAAAGCGACCATTAAAATTCAGCAAAGCACATCGAAAACTCTTTACATCAAGAGCATCGAAATCACCTACACCCCCACAGGCACAACCACCATTACTGCCACTTCGCAAGAAACCGATGCTTTCTTGGCTGGCATGGCAAGCTATGTGCTCACCGTTAACGAGGCTGTGAACACTGGTGTTGAAGCAACTGCTACTGCCAAGACTGCCATTGCTGTGAGCTACATGAATGTGGCTGGCGCTGTGAGCCATGTGCCTTTCAGCGGCCTGAACATTGTGAAGACGGTGTATAGCGACGGCACTACATCGGTAGTGAAAGCTATTGTAAAATAATGATGAGATAAAGTAGAGAAACTAAATCTGTCATATTCAGGCATTAAGCCCCGAAGTGTCACCATGAGGTTTCGCATCGGGGCTTAATTTTTTTGTGAATATCATTTGTTGACAACGAGATGTTGCCTCCCTATTGGTTGCTTTTGCCCTCATTGCCGTTCATCTCAATCACAAAGCTGGTTGAGTTGATGCGAGGAGTGATGGCGATATTCTTTTTGGTTTGAAATTTGGGTTCAATCCACGACATCATGGTGAGGCCTTTTTCTTTCACCCACTTGATGGTTTCGGAGAGTGTGGCCAAGCGCACGAGTCCGTCGCCTTGAAGGGGTTGAATGAATGTTTCTTTAAACTTGCCAAAGTTGTCTTCAACAGCTTTGTCTTCCATCATCGAGAGCCACACTTGTTGTAACTTGTCGGTGTCGCCCTCAAGGTCGCGAAATGAAATCTCAATGCGAGAAATGGGAGTGTTGCGCCCCGCAAAGAACACGGCGTTGAAGTGGTTGCCGTGATAGTGCTCCTTGCCCTCAAGAATAAAGAGCTGCTCGCCTGTGGCGGGTGACATGCCCATCGATTTCACTTGATAGAGGAGGTCCATGTAGGTTTCCTCAAAGTTTTTGCCCAAGAATGAGAGGTACCAGTGCCAATTGTCGCCATTGATTTTTGGGCGCACGATAAACGATTCTTTGCCACGGTTGCAGCGCAACTCAAAGTTGGTGACTTTGTCGATGTTGAAGCTGGCGCGCACGATGTCGGTCTTCCAATTGGCATTGGGAAGCTCGGCTCTGAGCTTGTCGGTGGTGCGCAACACTTTGATGTTGTTGGTGAGCAGTTTGCCCTCTTCGTTATAGGTGCCAATGAGCGAATTAAAAAATACCGACTTGTCGAGTTTTTCCACTTTGCCGAGCATTTCTTCAAAGAGTTGTCTGTTTTTGGTGGAGTCGATGGGACACAATGTGAGGCCAATGTGGGTTTCGCCCGTGCACTCATGGGTCATGAACATGTCGATGCCTTCGAGTTTCACGGTGTAGGTGGCTTGTTGCGATGCTTGCAATTGCTTGCTGTCGATTTTAGCTCCCTCAAGACTCGCTTGCAGGGCTTGTGCTGGCATTTTGAACATGTCGACCAGTTGCGTGAGCGACAACTCAATGTTGCGTGTGTTCACTTTCACCTTAATTTCTTTGCGCCTTCTGCTGTTGTTGTCTTGCACGAGCACGGTGGCTTGCCCTTGCTTGAGAGCCACGATTTCAACTTGATAGAAAATATCGGCTCCCTTTTTTGTTTTCAAGAGTTGCACTTTGGCAACCTCGGGCTTATTGGTTGTGATAGAAAAGTCGCTACTTCCACGAGTGATGTTTACGATAGCAGTTTCGCCTCGAGTGAGAATCACTTCTTCGCGATCGAGTTGCAGAGGTGGAAATTCGGTCTCGTTTTCGCAACTTGTCATGGCAAACAATGAGAGCACCATGAGCAGGCATAAGGTTAGCTTTATTTTCATTGCTATTAAAATATTTTGATGATTTAAATTGTGCGTTATGGTTTTTGTTCAGGGATCAAAGTTACATTTTTTAGTTGATTTGTCAACTTTTTGGGCATAAAAATAGCATGAGAGTCACTCTGAATGCTGTGAGTGGCTCCCATGCATGTGTGTGTTGATTAATGTCTTAGGGCGTGCTGATTAAAGCAATGTTGCTGGGTCGAGATGTGGGCTTTCAATATCCTTGAAATAGCGATAGGTGCCCACTTTGAGTTCCATGGTGGCATCTTCGTCGCACACGATGATGGCTTTGCGATGCATTTGCAATGCGCTCAAAGTGCACATTTGCGACACGGGGCCTTCGATGGCGGCTTGCAAGGCACGTGCTTTGCCATATCCGTTCACGATAATCATCACGCTCTTGGCTGCCATCACCGTGCCCACTCCCACGGTGAGAGCAGTTTTGGGC
>CAMYCE010000037.1 GCA_947254205.1 uncultured Prevotellaceae bacterium | reverse complement strand
ATATTATCTTCATGCGGCCTAATGAATTGGGGTTAAAATAGGGCGAGCCGTTTTTTTTTATGGCTAAGCATAGAGAGAGGGAGTGCCAAAATTTTGACACTCCCTCTGTGCTACTTGTTGTTTATCGTTTAAACTAACTTGATAGTTGCTTATTTCTTGATACCCATTTTTTTAGCGATGCTGGCTGGTATAGCTTCTTTGTTTACAAGAATATCCATGGTTTTGGCCTTGAAGAATGCTTCGCTCACATAGAAGTATCCGTCATAGAGTTGGTTGGTGTTCCAGCTATTTTGGACCTTGAAATATTTGTTACCCTTTTGGTCAACCGCCTTGCCCATGATCACCATGCCATGGTCGTCGGTTGTTTCTTTGTTTTCAAACATTTCTTGACGGCTCTCTTGAGTCACCACTTGTTCTTCAACAGGGCCCTTGATTGCCCACATTTCTTCTTCTTGATCTTTATCGCTCATCTTGGTCCAGCGGTCCATGTCGCTACCCTTGAGGTCGGGCATTTCTTTGGCTACGGGCAAAATTGCATAGCCTTTGCGCCACTTGAAGCCTTTTTCGCTCACATCGGCACCCCAAGCCACGGTGTAGCCTTTGTCGATGGCGTTGTTCACGATTTCGAGCAATTCTTCAATCTTCACATTTTGATAGTTGGTCCACAACCAGTTGTCGGCCACTTCGAGTTGGAAGGGCTTGTAGAATGGGTGGTGAGTAAACGAGGCAATGCCCACATAGTCGTCGAGATTGATGGGCAACGACTCGGCAAAGCTCTTGGGAGTGTAGGTTTTGCCTTCCCAAGTGAAGGTTTCGGGCAATTTGCCCATGTAGGCATCGAGCACGCCCTTGTAGCCTTCGAGCCACGATGGAGTGAGCTTTTTGAGTTGTTTCTTGTTCACTACGTTCACAAAGCCTGTGAGAATCGAAGTGAGCTCGCTGGTGTTGAATTTCTTCTCACCGTTTGTCATGCCAGTGTAAACCTCGTTGGGCACAACGCCATAGTTTCTCCACGAGTAAACCACGTCTTCGGCCGAGCCACCTTCGGCAAAGTTGATGGCACCGTCCATTCTGATGTATTTAACTGCTTTGTCGTAGTAGCAATGCCACACGGGGAAACCTTCGCTCAAGTGAATGCTCTTGCCAGTTTTGCGCAAGATTTCGCTTTCAAAGAAAGTGTTGGTAGAATAGCACCAGCAAGTACCCGATTTGTGTTGGTCTTTTACTGGAGTAGTTTTCACTACCTTGATGTCGGTAAATTTAAATCCTGTGCTGTCAGGATTCACTACCTTGTCTTCAGCCATAGCGTTGCAGGTCATGCCCAGGGCTAAAAGGCTACATAAAAGATACTTCATTGTGTAGAGTTTTGTTTAGTTGTTTTAAGAATAATATGTGCAAAAGTAGTAATTTAGGCTCGTTTGCGCAAATTCTTTTTAGCTGTTATGTAGGTTGGTTTTCGGTTTTTTGACGATTAGTTGTATCTTTGTGTTCCTGAAATTTTTTTAACCTAACAATTATTAGACTAAATTTTTTTATGTTCAACAAGCATTTTAGATTTTGTTGCCTATTTTTAGCTGTATTATTTGCCATTGCAGTAGAGGCACAAAAATTTGCAATTTTAAGCGACATTCATGTCACCCCAGGCAATGCCAACGAAGAAAAACTCAAGGCTGCTATTGTGGAAATTAATGAGAGTGATGTTGATGCAGTTTTGCTCTCGGGCGACCTCACCAACGAGGGGAGCGATGAGCAGTTGCACAATGTGAAGTCGATTCTTGACGGCCTAACTAAACCTCTTTATGTGATTCCCGGCAATCATGAAAACACGTGGAGCCAAAGTGCGTGCAAGACGTTTAACGACATTTGGGGGAGCGACCGCTTTGTGTTCACTATCGACAGCCTTGTTGTTGTGGGCATGAATTGTGGGCCTTTCATGAAAATGGGTGACGGTCACATCAAGCAAGAAGACTTGATTTGGCTTGATAAAACTTTGGCTCAACAGGTGAAACCGGGCATGAAAGTGCTTAGTGTGAATCATTATCCGTTGCTCGACGATTTGGATAACTATCTCGACTATGTGGAAGTGCTCAAGAAATATCCCGTTGTTACCCACCAATGTGGTCACTACCACAGCTGGCGACTCTATGAAACACATGGCATCAATGGCTTGATTGTGCGTGCCCTCGACATGGGCGGTGGCGACTATGGCTACACCATGCTCGACATCGACCTTGAGCATAGCTGGATTTATGCCTATAACAAGCGCATTGGGCGCAGGGCTGAGGTGATGTTTGCCTATAAAATAAATCTTGACTACTATACCGAGGACTTTTATGCCGGTGTCGATCCCGACACTCATGGCTTCAAGATTGACCGGCTCTATGCCGACGATGCCTCGATTTTCACCCGCCTTGGTGTTGATGGCGATTGTGTGTATTTTGGCAATTCGCTGGGCATTCTCAAAGCTCTCGACAAGCGCACAGCACAGGTGAAGTGGCAATATAAGACCAATGCCATGCTCTTTTCTCGCCCGGCAGTCGACTCTCGCTATGTAGTGCTTCCCACTGCCGACAAGCGACTCTTGTGGCTCAACAAGCGCAACGGCAAGATAGAGTTTGAGCACAAGGCTGCAGGCCCCTATGTGGCCGATGGCGTGATTAAAGATGACATTCTCTATCAAGGTGGCTATAAGACTTTTCAGGCTTGGAACGTGAAGAAGCATAAAATGCTGTGGCATTTTGATAGCATCGACAACTATTGCCAAGCCGCTCCCGTGGTCGATGCAGGGCAAGTGATATTTGGAGCTTGGGATACCAATTTGCGTGCCCTCGACCGCCACACAGGCAGCCTGCAATGGTCGTGGAATAATGGAGTGAAGCAAAATCTCTTTAGCCCGGGCAATGTGGTGCCGGTTGTCGCCAATAGCAAGGTGCTGATTGTGGCCCCCGATCGTGTGGCAACGGCTATCGACCGCAATTCGGGTCATCAACTGTGGCGCGAGAAAAATGAGAACAAGGTGCGAGAGAGCTTGGGCATGAGTCAAGATGGCAAAGTAGCCTATGCCAAAACTATGGACGGCGAGCTTGTGGCGATGAGCACCGAGGGCAACGATTACAAGTTGTTGTGGAAAATTGATTTAGGCTTGGGCTATGAGCACGCTCCTTGCATTGTGTTGGAGCATGAGGGCTACATCTATGTGGGTAGCCGCCGTGGCAAGTTGGTGGTGGTTGATGCTTCGACCCATCGGCAATTGTTCACCTATCGCATGGGTAGTAGCGAGGTCAATGGCTTTGATGTTGATAGCGATGGCAACGTGTATTGCTCATTGATTGAAGGCCAAATTTATCGCATCTCAAAGCCTTAGGGCGCACTTGTAGATAAAAACAAACACACCGCTTGTGAGTTTCACTTTTGTGCCACAAGCGGTGTGTTTTTTGTGAGGAGTAGAGAAGAAGTGAGAGGGGAGAGAGGTGGGGAATCCCAAATCGGTCATTAGGTTTCTTTGTTTTTGTCAAATTATTTTGAGTAATTTTTGATTGATTTTGAGGGCGTTTAGCGGGCTAAACAACCGAAAAAGCAGTCAAAAAGAACCAAAATAAATGATAAAGGCAAGGGAAAGCCTAAGATATTTTCTTATTGCGACCTAATGACCGATTGGGGTTAATGTTTTCCTTCGAGTTGAGCCTCGTCTTCTTCGGTCCACAATGGGTTTTCCTCGTCCCAGTCATCAAAGCCAAAAAATGCTTCTTCGGTGAAGTCTTTCATCTCCCTGCCATCTTTTTTGGTGGGTCTTCCCAAGCCCTTTTGGCGTTTCACAAAACCACCAATTCTTGCCATTTCAAGCAATTCATATTGGTCGGGAGAGGTGATGTTGCGGGCATAGTCGGGCACAAGTTTGGCTCCCACTCGATTTTCAAGCACCTTGAGCACTTCAAAGCTGAAGGTGACAGGAGCTTTTTTTACCGATATTTTCTCGCCAGCTTTAATGAGGCGTGAAGGTTTCACGTTCATGCCTTTGATGGTCACACGTCCCAGCTTGCAGGCCTCGGTGGCAAGAGAGCGCGTCTTGAAAATGCGCACAGCCCATAGCCATTTGTCAATTCTCACTTCTTCTTTCATGCTTGCAATTTTGTTTTTCCTGCTACTTGTTGTTGAATTGAGTCATAGCAAAGCTCAACCCCGACAAGCAAAAAGCCTTGATGGCATCGATGGCCACATCGAGGCGTTGGGGGAGTGCAGTCATTTCTTGCTCGGTGGGGCAGCCCAGCACATAGTCGACTTGCATGCCTTTGGGGAAATCGTTGCCCACTCCAAAACGCAGGCGCGCAAAACTTGTCGTCTGCAAATTGAGGGCGATGTTTTTCAGCCCGTTGTGTCCGCCATCGGCCCCCTTGCCACGCAGTCTTATTGCTCCAAAAGGCAAAGCAATATCATCAACAATCACCAAGATGTGGTCGAGGTCGATGTTTTCTTTTTGCTTCCAGTATCTCACAGCCTCGCCACTCAGGTTCATGTAGGTTGAGGGTTTGAGCAACAAGAGTTGCTGGTTTTTGAGCCTCATTTCGGCCACATCGCCATAGCGTTGAGTAGAGAAAACAATATTGGACGCCTTTGCAAGGGCATCCAATACTGTAAAACCTATGTTGTGGCGGGTTCCTTGGTATTCAGCACCAATGTTGCCCAAGCCAACAATTAAATACTTCATTCAGTTGAAAAAATCATTGTGTGTTGAGTGTAAGCTCAACACATTTTTTATTCTTCGCCAGCTTCTTCACTTTCAGCGGTAGCAGCAGCGGCAGCAGCGGCACGAGTTGCACGCACACCTGTCACTACGAGCTCTTTAGCGCTCACAAGTTCAAAGTCGTCAAATTTGAGATCGGCAACCTTAATGGCACCACCAATGCCCACATTGGTAACATCAACAACGATGTCTTCGGGGAGCTTGGTGTAGATACCCTTCACTTTCACCTTCTTGAGGTTGAAGTAGAGTTTACCACCAGCCTTCACACCGGCAGCGTGGCCCGAAACATGAACAGGAATTTCAACCACAACGGGTTTTTCTTCGCTCACTTCGAGGAAGTCCATGTGAAGAATGCTGTCGTTGAGAGGGTGGAATTGAATATCTTTCAACACGGCCTTGCGAGTTTTGCCATTGAAGGTGAGGTCAATCACAAAAACTTCGGGGCTATAAACGAGCTTGCGCACATCGTTCACTTTTACAGTGATGTCGGTAGTGATAACACCTTTGCCCGATGCTGTGGTTACGATTGCTTTCTCGCCAGCTTCGAGTTGGCCATTATACACCCATTCGCCATTTTCGTTTTTGTCAAATTGAATGAGTTTGCCACCATTCACTACGGCAGGAATGAGGTTGGCACCGCGAAGTGCCTTTGTTGCTTTTTTGCCAAGGTCGGTTCTTGGTTCTGCGTTTAATTGAAAAGTTTTCATTTTTAAATAATAATGTGTTACTAAAAATTAAGTTGCTCTTAATTTCCCATCACACGGAAACTTTAAAGCGGTGCAAAGGTAGTGATTTTCCATTAGCTATGCAATACTTTATCTCTTAATCATGTAGCAGGGGGGTGCAGGCATCAATCATTGTTGTTGCCAGCTTTGTTCACGGCATGTGTTGCAGCATTGGCACTTTTTTGTATGATTTCATTTGCCTTTTTCTTGGCTTTTTCAACGGCTTCGCCTGCCTTTTCGCTTGCTTGTTTTTTCACACGTTCGAGCACTCGATTGGCGCGATCGAGTGTCTGCTGTGTCGATTGCTCAATATCTTCTCGTGAGTTTCTCACGCTTTCCACGATTGAGTCGTTGATGATTTCTTCTTCGTCCACGACCTCTTCGCTTTCTATTTCATCAATAGGAATAGGGGCGGCCTTGGCAACCAGCTTGTCGATGTGTGGAATCATTTCGGCCAATCGGCTATCGCTATTCACAATTTCTCTCACCTTGCTTGCATAGGCATCGGCTTCGCTTTGATTGACTGCCGCTATTTTTTGATAGGTGGTTTGCGACAGGCCTATGAGTTGTTGCAATTTTGCTGTGTCTCTTTTTGCTATGCATTGATCGACTTGACTTTGAAATTGCTCTATCGTGATAGAATCGGTCACAATTTCTTGGTTGGAGAAGGTTGTATTGGTGTTTTTCTCTCCTTTATCTTTGCAAGCACTCATCGTCAGCATTGTTGCAATGGCCATGAGCATGATTTTTTTTCTCATTGTTATTGAAATCTTAAATTGGATAGTTTTCTTGCTATGAGCATAATCTTGTTGTGGCAAAATTACAAAATCTGCACCAGATTAAGCACAAGTCTTAGTCTCTGATGCAGATATTTTTTTTTTAAAACCAAGTGTATGGCTTTGCAGGTATAGCACTTGGAGCTTTATGTTGATAGCTTATTTTTTGAGTGCATTTTTGGCAGCATCGACCCCTTTGTTCACCGCTTCTTTGCCTGCTTCGCCAGCCTTCTTCACAGCCTCTTTACCGGCTTCTTCTACCTTTTTGGCAGCATCTTTCACAGCATCGCCAGTTTCGGTAGCTTGGGCTTCTACTTGCTCTTTTGCAGCCGAAGCTTCCTCGCCGGCAGCAGCTTTGAGTTCTTGGACAGCAGCCGAAGCCTCTTCACCTACCATGGCCGAGAGTTCCTCGGTTGCAGCCGAAGCCTCTTCGTTGATAGTTGCCGATGTTTGTTCGGCGGCTTTGTTGCATGAAACCAAACTCATTGCAGCAACTGCAGCAAACATGATAAATACCTTTTTCATAATTACACGTTTTAATTAACAATAATAAAATAAATAGTAACTTTTGTAATGGACAAAGGTAATATAATTTTTATTCTTTTGTCTATATAATTAGTTTATTTTAGTTAAAACTTAAGTTTATGCACATTTTGATGAGTTCGCAGTTTTGGTAAGCTGTGTTTTAGGCTTGCATTTCTTTGTGTTTTGCCATAACTTTGTGGTTAAATATTAATGCTTAGATTATAATGGTACAAAAACCGTCAATCCCCAAAGGCACTCGTGACTTTTCGCCTGTTGAAATGGCACGACGCAACTACATTTTCAACACGATTAAGGAAGTGTTCTTGCTCTATGGCTATCAACAAATTGAGACTCCTGCAATGGAAAATTTGTCGACCTTGATGGGCAAGTATGGTGAAGAGGGCGATAAGCTCCTTTTCAAGGTTCTCAATAGTGGTGACTATTTGAAAAATGCACCCCAAGAAATGCTTGACAGCCACGACCATATCCATCTCATTCCAAAAATCAGTGAAAAGGGATTGCGCTACGACTTGACGGTTCCTTTTGCGCGCTATGTGGTGATGCATCGGGCCGAAATGCAATTTCCCTTCAAGCGATACCAAATCCAGCCGGTGTGGCGTGCCGACCGTCCTCAAAAGGGGCGTTATCGCGAGTTTTATCAATGCGATGCCGATGTTGTGGGGTCTGATTCTCTCTTCAATGAGGTTGAATTGGTGTCGATGATCGATGAAGTGTTTAGCCGTTTTGGCATCAACATTGTCATCAAGCTCAACAATCGCAAAGTGTTGAGTGGCATTGCCGAGGTGATTGGTTTCCCCGACAAGATTATCGACATCACCGTCGCTATCGATAAAATTGATAAAATAGGACTTGACAAGGTGAATGAAGAGCTACTTGAACGCGGACTCACCCACGAAGCTATTGCCACATTGCAACCCTTGTTGACCTTGCAGGGCGACACAACCCACCGGCTCGACACCCTCGCAACCTTGCTTGCCTCGAGTGAAGTGGGCATGAAAGGTGTTGAAGAGTTGCGCTATGTGCTCGATCATGTGGCTGCACTCGGCACCAAGTCGCAAGTGGAGCTCGATGTGTCGCTGGCTCGTGGATTGAATTATTACACTGGCACAATACTCGAAGTGAAGGCTTGTGATGTGGAGATAGGAAGCATCACTGGAGGTGGTCGCTATGACAATCTCACGGGCGTGTTTGGCATGCCCGGCACATCGGGAGTGGGCATTAGCTTTGGAGCCGACCGCATTTATGATGTGCTCAATGCTCTCGACCTTTATCCTGCCAATACCTTGTCATCGACTCGCATTCTATTCATTAATTTTGGAGAAAAAGAGGGTAGTGCTTCATTGGCTCATGTCATGAAGTTGCGTGCAGCAGGAATTCCTGCCGAGGTTTATCCCGATGCTGTCAAGATGAAAAAGCAAATGACCTATGCCAATGATAAACATGTGCCCTATGTGGCCATGGTGGGTGAAAACGAGCTTGCAAGCAACACGATTGCACTCAAAAACATGGGAACCGGTGAGCAACAAAATGTGAGTTATCAGCAACTTGTTGATTGCTTGCTCCAAGAGTAAAATCGGGTATCAAAAAAGAAAGAGATATAGTAACCTGCTTTTAGGTCTAAACTAAGAGTTGTCGACATCGTTTGACAACTCTTTTTGCATATTTTAAGTTAAAAAGAAGTGCTATCTGGAGTAATCTTCTTTTCATTCTGTAATTAATTGGTATTTTTGTAAACTGGTATAATTAAACAATATGGCCTGATGGATAACGATAACATGTTTAACAAAATGATGAAGCTCCCCCTGTTTCAAGGAGCCAGCCATGAGCAGATTGAATTGCTTGTAGAAAAGTTGCCATTTCACTTTTTGACCTATAATGATGGAGAAAAATTGATAGAAGCAGGAGACGAGTGCGACTACTTGCGCTTTGTGGTTTCGGGTAGTGTGAAAATTGTCACCAACAGCAAAGTTGCCCGAGTGAGTGTTTCTCAAGTCATAGAATCGCCCAACGTGATTGGCCCCGATTATCTCTTTGGCAGGCACACGTGCTATCCCTATGATGTTTTTGCTGTGGGCAAGTGTGGCATTTTGCAGTTGCGCAAGAGCGATTATATCAACATTTTGCAAGCCGACAAAGTGTTTCTTTTCAACATTCTCAATTTCTTGTCTCGCAATACTCAAAATCACGTTATTTCATCGCTTTCACGCTCATGTGGCCTTGTGGCCGAGCGGCTTGCGGCATTGATTGTGTCGCTCACTGCAGCCCACTCTCGCTGCATCAAGCTCAACTTCAACATGCGCGACTTGTGTGCTCTCTTGGGCACTCGCAGGGCCACCCTCACTCGCACACTTCATGACTTGAATGAGCAGGGTGTGATTATTTTTACAGCCAACACAATCACGATACCCGATCGCCAACTATTGCTCAATCTCATCAAGCATCATCTGTAGCCCTATTTGGTGAGCCAAAAATTGCTTTTCTTTTCATCTATATAGCAAGGGCGTGCACTTCATTGTTGTGCACGCCCTTGATGTTATGGGTAGAAGGGCTTGGGAAATGAAGCCCTTTTTAGGTCAATGTTTTGTTTCACACGCCCCATTGCTGTTGTGCAAGACGGCGATAATTGTTGTAGCGCCACTGTGCATTTTCCTTGGCAGCGAGGAAGAGCTCTTCGGCCTCGGTGGGGAATTGCTTCATGACCGAAGCATAGCGCACTTCACCCTTCAAGAAATCGATGAAGTTGTCCCACACGGGTTCTTTGCTGTCGAGGGTGAATGGGTTTTTGCCCTCTTTCTCCAACATGGGGTTGTAGCGCCACAAGTGCCAGTAGCCACATGCCACAGCCTTGGCCTCCTCGGCTTGGCTCTTGCCCATGCCGGCTTTAAGACCATGGTTGATACAAGGAGAGTAGGCAATAATCACCGATGGTCCGTCATAGGCCTCGGCCTCGCGAATGGCCTTGAGAGCCTGCATGTTGTCGGCACCCATAGCAATTTGTGCCACATACACATAGCCATAGGTCGATGCAATCAAGCCCAAGTCTTTCTTGCGAATGCGCTTGCCCGTTGCGGCAAATTTTGCAATAGCACCAATTGGAGTTGCCTTTGAAGCTTGACCACCGGTATTGGAGTAAACCTCGGTGTCGAGAACAAGAATATTCACATTCTTGCCTGTCGAAATCACATGGTCGAGACCACCAAAGCCAATGTCATAGGAAGCGCCATCGCCACCAATAATCCATTGTGAGCGTTTCACCAAGTATTGTCCTAAGCTCTTGACATTCTTGTCGAGCGGATTCTCACTTTGGGCAATGGCTTCGAGAATCTTGTCGCTCAACTCGCGGCTCTTGTCGCCATCGTTCATGTTTTCGAGCCACTCTTGATACAGGGTTTTCACATCGGCATTCACGCTGTCGCTTGCAATGGCTTCTTCAACAAAGCCCTTCACACGGTCGCGCATTTTCTCATCGGCAATTGCCATGCCCAATCCAAACTCACAGAAGTCTTCAAACAGTGAGTTGGCCCAAGCAGGTCCGTGGCCTTTGGCATTGGTGGTGTAGGGGGTAGAAGGCACTGCGGCCGAGTAGATTGATGAGCAACCAGTTGCATTGGCCACCATTTCGCGGTCGCCAAAGAGTTGCGAGATGAGCTTCACATAGGGAGTTTCGCCACAACCCGAGCAGGCACCGCTAAATTCAAAGAGGGGAGTTGCAAATTGCGAGTTTTTCACATTTTGCTTGATGTCGACAAGATGTTGCTTGCTGGTGACGTTGTTTGCGCAATAATCCCACAACTTTTGTTTGGGTTCCTCGTCCATGATTGGAACCATCTCAAGAGCCTTGTTGCCACGCTTGCCGGGGCACACGTCCACACAGTTGCCACAGCTCAAGCAGTCCATCACGTCCACAACTTCGGCATATTGCAAGCCTTCGAGTGTCTTGCCAATGGCAGGAAGAGTATAGCCTTGGGCAAATGGCGAGTTGGCCACTTCTTTTTCGTCCATGAGGAAGGGGCGAATGGAAGCGTGTGGGCAAGAGAATGCACACTTGTTGCATTGAATGCAGTTTTCGGGATTCCAGCGAGGCACAAAACTACCCACGCCGCGTTTCTCATAGAACGATGTGCCATTGTCCCATGTGCCATCTTCACGACCCTTAAATGCGCTCACGGGCAGCAAGTCGCCATCTTGGGCATTGATGGGGCGCACAAGGTTGTTGATAAATTCTGGAGCATCGTCGGCAACCTCTTTGGCCACCTTGATATTAGACCATGCTGGGTCGATAGTGAGTTGTTGGTATTCTCCACCACGATCCACAGCTTGGAAGTTCTTGTTAACAATGTCTTCGCCCTTGCGGCTATATGACTTAACAATAAATGCTTTCATTTGCTCAACAGCAAGGTCAATTTCAATGACCTTGGTGATGCGGAAGAAGGCCGATTGCAAAATGGTGTTGGTGCGGTTGCCCAACCCAATTTCTTGTGCAATCTTGGTGGCATTGATATAGTAGACACTGATGTTGTTGTCGGCAAAATATTTCTTTACCTTGTCGGGCAAGTTTTGTGCAAGCTGATCGCCTTCCCACACGGTGTTGAGCAGGAAAGTTCCATTCTTTTGCAAGCCTCGTGTCACGTCATACATGTGCAGGTAGGCCTGCACATGGCATGCCACAAAGTTGGGAGTGGTCACCAAGTAGGTTGAACGAATGGGTTCGTCGCCAAAGCGCAAGTGTGAGCAAGTGAATCCTCCCGACTTCTTGGAGTCGTAGGAGAAATAGGCTTGGCAATATTTATTGGTGTTGTCACCAATGATTTTAACCGAGTTTTTGTTGGCACCCACAGTTCCGTCGGCTCCCAGACCATAGAATTTGGCTTGGAACATGCCTTCGCCCCCCATGGCAATCTCTTCTTTTTGAGGAAGTGAAGTGAAGGTAACATCATCAACGATGCCCATGGTGAAATGGTTTTTGGGCATGGGAGCTGCAAGATTTTCATACACAGCCAAAATTTGGGCTGGTGTTGTGTCTTTAGAGCCCAAGCCATAGCGGCCTCCCACAATGATGGGGGCATTTTCGGTGCCATAGAAGCAGTCTTTCACATCAAGATACAGGGGCTCGCCATTGGCGCCGGGTTCTTTGGTGCGGTCGAGCACGGCAATGCGCTTGGCTGTGCTGGGCACTGCAGCCAAGAAATGCTTGGCCGAGAATGGACGATACAGGTGTACAGCCACAAGACCCACCTTCTCGCCAGTTGTAGCAAGGTGGTCGATGGCTTCACGAATGGCTTCGGTGACCGAACCCATTGCAATGATTACACGATCGGCATCTTTGGCTCCGTAGTAGTCAAAGAGTCCATATTTGCGACCAGTGAGATCGTTGATTTTGTTCATGTAGTCTTCTACAATGGCGGGAATGGCCTCATAGAACTCGTTGGACGACTCACGGTGCTGGAAGAACACATCGGGGTTCTCGTTGGTGCCACGGGTCACGGGCTTGTCGGGGTTCATTGCGCGTTGGCGGAAACGGGCCAAAGCTTCGCGATCGAGCAGGGGCTCAAGGTCTTCTTGTTCGAGGGCTTCGATCTTTTGCACCTCGTGTGAAGTGCGAAAACCATCAAAGAAGTTCATGAATGGCACACTGCTCTTAATGGTGCTCAAGTGGGCCACGGGCGAGAGGTCCATGACTTCTTGCACCGAGCCTTCACACAGCATGGCAAAGCCGGTTTGGCGGGTAGCCATCACGTCTTGATGGTCGCCAAAGATGCACAAAGTGTGAGAGGCAAGGGTGCGTGCTGTGACATGGAAGACACAAGGCAACAATTCGCCAGCAATTTTATACATGTTGGGAATCATCAACAACAGACCCTGCGAAGCGGTATAGGTTGAGGTTAAAGCGCCAGCTTGCAATGAGCCATGCACGGCACCAGCGGCACCAGCCTCGCTTTGCATTTCTTGAACAGTCACCTTCTCGCCAAATATATTCTTGCGACCAGCGGCAACCCACTCATCGACGTGTTCGGCCATGGGCGATGATGGTGTGATGGGGTAGATAGCTGCTACCTCGGTAAACATGTAGCTGATGTGGGCAGCGGCAGTATTACCATCACAGGTTATGAATTTTTTTCCTTTGCTCATAGTTGAAAAATATGATTAAATGAATTAGTTATCTAAACTTTGATTTTGAATTTACAAAATTACTTAAAATCTTTTATGACTCAAAAAAATATAGCTTCTTTAGTCTTCTTTAATAGTTGAAGAGTTGGAAAATGCTGTTAAAGTTGGTTTTGTTCTAATTTTAAGTCAATGTTTTTTTGTAAGTTTGCAATTAATTTTTCTCAAATCTTGTTTTAGCATACAATGAATATCAAGTTATATAGCCCCCTTTTTATCAAGAGTGATAGCGACACGATTTTGCCTGCAGGCGAGAGTGCCGGTGCTCAATCATTATTTTTGGTGTGTGACGATGACATTGTGGCACATGCTCTTTATGATTACATCATCTCGCATTTTGACTTGAACAAAGAGTTCTCTCATGAGCAATTTAATGAAGCGCTTGAAGAATCGCTCAATAGTCCTGAACACAGGGTCAAGACTTGCAACTTGGCTCTTGTTGCCTATAGCAGTGCAGGCTGTTTTGTGGCTCAAATGGGAAAATCGCGCGTGTTGCAGGTGTGCCCCGAAACGGGTGATATTGAATATGATTCTCGTGCACAAGTGCTTGATATTTATAGTTCAAAGGCCAGAGTTGAGCTCATTAAAGAGGTGCGACAGGGCGATTACATCATGCTGTGTTCGGCCGAGGATATTGATGCCAAGGCAATGAGAAAGGTGCTGTGCAATGAAGTGAAAGACGACAATGCCAAAATGAGCAATATTGCTCAGGCAATAAAGCGTGTGAAAACCTCATCGGGCGATAGCCCTGCCGTGGTGCTCAATCGTGTGGAGCAGGTGAAAGGTGGTGCTGTGTCACTGGCTTTTATGAAAAAAATGAAGATTAAATATTTTGTTAATGCTCTCATTGCCTGTGTTGTAGTTGCAGTGGGCATGTGGCTGTTGACAAATCCTTTTGCCTCCAATGATGCTCAAGTCGACACAACAGTTCCTGCCGATAGCTTAGTTACAACCAAGGCGCCCAATCGTGCCGATACCACCTATGTGAAACCTCCTATCGATTCGTTGGCTGTCGCTGCTCAACTCGATTCGCTCAAGCGGGTGCAATTTCAAAAGGACTCGGCTCGTCTTGTGGCAAAGAAAAAGGCTGATGCTTTGAAAAAAGCACAGCAACAGGCTGCTGTAGTGAGAGATGAAGACATTAAAGTGGTGCATTCATCGCCCTCACAACCCGTTGCGCCCGAACCAGCTAAAGAGCCAGCCGAAGCACCCCAACAGGGAGAATAGAAATGCAGAATTGCTTTATTTCAAAAAAAAATAAACACCTCGTGAGCCAAAGTGGACGCGAGGTGTTAAAGTTTTAGGAGGAAAGAAGATGGGCATTCTCCTAATATAGTTTTTGCCAAGGAGCTTTATTCCCTCTCTTGTTGCTCGTAGTAGAGGGTGCGAGAGGTTTGATTGCATATTTCATCGGGTCCGAAATACTGCACAGGACCGGGATAGAGATAGCATGTTTCTCGTGCCCACTCATTGCGATTTTCTGCAAACACTTGAAAAGGACGACCTTCAAGATCAACAAGAGCCTTGCGAATCACGGGTTTCACCTCGCCATTGCGGCGTTCCATGTTAAACATCATGGTAATGGGAATGCCACCTGCAATCCATTGAACCGATGATTTTGAAAGATTGCGAATGAGCGACATGTAGCCTGTGGCTCCAATATTGATGAGTTGAGCAGCATTGAAGCCCAAAGAATAGCAGTAGTCGGAATCAAAATTGGAGGGATCGGCACAGCGTCCTTCGTAGCCAAAGAAATGGTGGAGGGCTGCATATTTACCCACATATTTCCCTTCGGCCTTCATTTTTTCGAGTCGCTCGCCCACCATGTCACTAAGCAGTTTTTCGGTTTCAACAAGCGACACTTGCACGTTGCCATGTGGGTCGCGGTCGAGTGCAAGTTGCAAGGCCACGTCTTTGGGCAAGCTGGCGAAGGTGTCGGCATTTTCTTGCGAGAGGTGGCCGGTCACAAACTGATGCAGTTGTTCTTCGGCCATGCCTTTCACCTCGGGATGATTGGCGAGCAGGTCGTTGAGCTCGGCAATGAGTTTCTTGATTGAGGGGAGAAACTCGATGAGACCTTCGGGAATGAGAATGGTGCCAAAGTTTTTGCCATCGGCAGCTCGTTTGGCCACCACATTGGCTATGTCTTCAACAATGTGCTTGAGTGTTTTGTTGTTGGCTGCCACTTCCTCGCTGATGATGCAATAGTTGGGTTGCGTCTTGAGTGCACACTCGAGAGCAATGTGCGATGCCGATCGCCCCATGAGCTTGATGAAGTGCCAATATTTTTTTGATGAGTGTGCATCGCGTTCAACATTGCCAATGAGCTCGCTATAAAGTTTGGTGGCAGTGTCAAAGCCAAAAGAGGTTTCAATCCAAGCATTTTTGAGGTCGCCATCAATGGTTTTGGGGCAACCAATCACTTGCACTGGTTCGTTTTTGGCTTTGTAGTATTCTGCCAAAATAGCAGCATTGGTGTTGGAGTCATCGCCACCCACAATCACAATTGCGCGAATGTTGAGTTCTTTGATGATTTCGAGCCCTTTGTCAAATTGTTCGGGGGTTTCAAGTTTGGTGCGCCCCGAGCCAATAATGTCAAAACCACCCGTGTTGCGGTATTGGTCAATCAAGTCGCTGGTGAGTTCGATATAGTCGTGGTCGACGAGTCCGCTGGGCCCCATCAAAAAGCCATATAGGCGATTCTCTTTGTTGATCGATTTGATGCCATCAAACAGACCACTTATCACGTTGTGACCACCTGGGGCTTGACCGCCCGATAAAATGACCCCCACATTAAATTTGTCGCCAACAATGTCTTTGCTTTTGGCTGCCTCAACATCGTTTTCGAAGCGCAATTCAGGGAGCCCGTAAGTATTTGGAAATAGTTTTTTGATTTCTTCTTGATCGCCAATCGATTCGGTGGCTTCACCTCTCACTGCTTTTACGGGTCCCCACAGGGCCGAAGGCAATTTGGGTTGATAGGCCTCTCGAGCTTGTTGAAGTACGCTTTTGTGAAATAAGCTACTGTTTGTCATCATAGATTTTCGTTGTTGTTGTAATACCTTAGTCTAATTTCGTGGCAAAGTTCGCAAAAATTAGCCTATTTAACAACTTCTTTTGTTATTTTTAACCCAAATATTGGCATTTTGCGGTTGTTGGAGGTTGAAACGTGTGTTTTTTTTATTTAAATGTGTTGAGTTTCTCGATTTTTTCTTGATTGCCAGCAACAACAATGCGCATGAGCTGTGGGCGCAGGTAGAGCGTGGCCAAGTGTTGCAACTCTTGTGCCGTGGTGTTTTTTATGACATTGAGTTGCCGATTGAAATAGTCGGGATATATGCCATATAGAAATGTTGAGTGCACATAGGAAGCGATGTGAAACGGAGAGTCAAAAATTTTCATCTGTTCGCTCAGCATGTATTGCTTCACCATGTTCAGCTCTTCAAGGCTCATGGGCTCTTGCTGCAAGTTTAGCATTTCTTTTTTGATTTCTTCGATAATCAATCCGGTGTATTGAGTTGCACACTCGGTAGAGATTGAAATGTGGGCTTCATCGTCTCGCCCCAGCAGGCGAGCAGCAATGCCATAGGTGTAGCCTTTATCTTCCCTGATGTTGGCATTGAGCCTGCTGCCAAAATAGCCACCAAAGGCTGTGACGAGTAATCGCAGTTTAAGATAGTGAGGGTGAAGTCGCCCCACAGCAGGTATTGTGATCGAGATTGCCGATTGAATAGCTCCATCAAGATGCACAAGCGATAGCATGAGTGGCGAGGGCTTGATGGCTGGCTTTGCCGGCAAGGTGGGCTCTCCGGCTTTGTGCCAAGAGCCAAAGGTGTCATCGATTAACTTCAGTTGCTTGTCGCCCACTTTTCCTGCAATCATCATGTGGCAGTTGCTGGTGTTGAAGTGGACAGAGTGGAAGGCTTGTAGTTGGGTGGGAGTGAGTTTCAGCACATGGGTTGGCTCAATAATTTGTGCCAATGGATGCCGAGAGCCATAGTAGAGCCGTTTGGTTTCTTCGATGGCAAGGGTTTTCACTTTTTTGCGAGAGGTTTCTATGCTACTGGCATATCGCTGGCAACAAAGGTTGAATTCTTCTTCGGGAAAAGAAGGATTGTCAATGCTGTTAAACACAATGTTGAGTGTTTTCTCAAAGTTGCGATTGAGCGACGACATTGTGATAGTGGTGCATTGCTCGTGTGCCATGCCCGACCTCCACGCTCCACAATAGTCGAGGGTTTCGGCAATTTGGCTTGCGCTCATGTGCTGGTTGCCTTGGGTGCACAAGCGTGCAACGAGATCGGCTATTGCTGGTGATGCCTGATGAAAAATTCCGCCTTTCACATACACAGTGAGTTGATTCACCTCATCTTCGCCATTGCCAATCACCCACACTTTTATGCCATTGGCAAGTGTGATGGGGCTTGGAAATGTGAGTTTCACTTCGTCGAAGTGTTGAATAGCGGGTTGTTGCTTGAGTTGAGCCATGTGTGGTGGTTATAATGTTGATTTTTGTGCCTGCAAAAATAATTCGGCACGAGCTAAATCTTGAGGTGTGTCGATGCCAATGGTGTCGACATTGCTAATGCCCACTTTGATTTTAAAGCCATTTTCGAGCCAGCGCAGTTGTTCGAGTGATTCGGCCATTTCAAGCGTTGATTGGGGCAAGTGTGTGATGGCTCGAAGCACATGAGCACGATAGGCATAGATGCCCACATGGGTGTAGTATTGGTGGCTTGAAGGCCATTGGGCTTGGTCAACTCCACGCAGGTAGGGTATCACCGATCTTGAAAAATATTGGGCATAACCATGCGAGTCAATAACCACTTTAGGCGTGTTGGGATTTTCGAGTTCCTCATAGTTGCGCTCTTGGGCAAAGGGTTTCACCAAGGTGGCAATATCGCAATTCTCGTCGTCGAAGCATTGCATGAGGGCTTGCAATTGCGAGGGCTGGATAAAGGGTTCATCGCCTTGAATGTTGATAATCACGTCTTCGCCACCTCCATTTTTGAGATAGGCCTCCATGCAGCGGTCGGTGCCACTTTTGTGTCCGTCCCATGTCATCACGCTTTTTCCTCCAAAGGCTTCTACTGTGTTGGCAATGCGAGTGTCGTCGAGAGCTACTATTGTGTGATCAAGCACTTGGCTCACTTGTTTATACACACGCTCAATCACGCTACACCCTCCCAATTGGGCAAGGGGTTTCCCTGGGAATCGTGTCGAGGCATATCGGGCAGGAATGATTCCTATAAATTTCAAGTTGTTCACCATGTCGTTGTTTTTATGCTTCACAAAGTTACTACAAAAAAGTGAAATGCGGAAAGATATAGTGATAGAATTGAGTTACAAGGGTTTTAGTTGAAGTGGCGATAATTCGTGAAGCCATTACAATCCCTGCCGAAGCCAAATCCTGACGCCGCAACGTTACTTGTTCGTAACCATGCCCGAAAATGCGACAAACGGGCACGAATGGCGAAACAAGGCACTATGTTATAGTGAGTTACCGACAACTCACGCGAAAAATCCGGTTACGGAAAAAGATTGCTCCGTTCCTCCCCGTTTTGCGTACCGACACCGGACTCTTCACCAACTAATTTTGAAACCAAAAAATTAAGGACAATGAAGAGTACATTTTCAGTAATCTACTACCTCAAGCGTCAGGTAGTGAAAAAGGACGGGACGGTTCCCGTCATGGGACGCATCACGGTGGACGGCAGCCAGACGCAGTTCAGTTGCAAGCTGAGTGTCGATCCGAAGCTGTGGGACACCAAAGGTGGACGTGTCACGGGCAGAAGCACGGCGGCACTCGAAACGAACCGTATGCTTGACAAGATGCGGGTACGTATCAACAAGCATTATCAGGAAATCATGGAGCGTGACAACTTCGTCACTGCTGAGAAGGTGAAGAACGCTTTTCTCGGACTGGAACACCGCTACCACACGCTGA
>CAMYCE010000036.1 GCA_947254205.1 uncultured Prevotellaceae bacterium | reverse complement strand
CAAAATCAATCAAAAAATACTCAAAATAATTTGACAAAAACAAAGAAACCTAATGGCCGATTTGGGTTGAAAAGGCTATGCACGATTGTTTTTTTGAGGATGGGGGGAAGAGCGTTATTTTCGGTTGGCGATATACACACCCATCAAGATGAATGCCGAGCCAAGATAGGCCATGGCAGTCATGGACTCGTCGAGCATGATGGCACTTGCCACAATGGTGCTCACGGGGTTGAGATAGATGTAGTTGGAGGCTTTGATGGCACCAATTTTCTTGATTGAAAGGCTCCACAAGGCAAAACCCACAAACGATGCTATGAAACCTAAAAACAGGCAGTTGCCCCAAATGAGTGGTTGCAAAAAATGCTCAAGAGGAAACGCCCATGGCCTGAAGGCAAAAATGGGCAATATTGTGATGAGCCCATAGAAAAACACCTTGCGCGTGATGAAGGTTGCACCATAGCGTTCAGAAACGCCCTTGATGAGCAAGCTATAAAAAGCCCATGCAAAGGCAGCTGCCAAAGCCAAAAGGTCGCCCAAGGGGTTGAGGTTGAGCACAAACTTGCCGTTGAAAATAATGGTGGCAGTGCCCAATAGAGCTATGAGTGAGCCAATTACCAGCGACTTGGTGGCTTTAACCTCCTTGACCAGTGCAAAGCCCATGAAAGTGGTGATGAGGGGAGCTGTGCACACGATAAACGACACGTTGCTCGTGTAGCTGATGCCCACAGCCATGTTTTCGCACAAAAAATAGGCCGAACCGCCCGTGATGCCCAATAGCAACATCATGAATTCGTCTTTCCAGTTGTTGCACAAAATTTTGCGTGGCGATATAAACCAAATGCACACATAGGCTATAACGAAGCGAATGATGAAAATTTCTTCGCTTGTCATGCCACCCAATAGCAATTTCTTGGTGTTGACAAAGGTGATGCCCCATGTGAGCGACACCACAATGGCCACAATGTGAAAAATTGCGCGATTGCCTTGCGATAGGGTAGAGGTTGCTGAATTGTGCTTCATGTTTGTTGTTTTGTTTCTTGTTGGCAAAATTACAAAGAATTGCTGTGCCGGGCATCAACGATGCTGCCCAAAGAGAAGATTTTGCCATTGGGCGACGCAATAAAAAAAAGGACAGTTTTTGAGGTTAAAAACGTCGATGTTTAGTATATTTTGCTTAACTTCGCAACACATTAACTTGCGAAATAAAAGATTGATTTAAATAAAAAACTAAACCGTAATTTTCAGTTATGGAAGAAAAAACAAAAGTTACTGGCGAATCGCCCGTTCAAGAGCCACAAGAAATGTCGTTGGCCGAGAATGCGTTTCGCGAGCTTAAGCCAGGTGAGGAATATGTGCCTCCCATGCGCCCGGGGCAAGAATATCCCGAGGTGACCCCCTACTCGGTGACCATGGGGCTTGTGATGGCCATTGTGTTTAGTGCCGCTGCTGCCTATTTGGGGCTCAAAGTGGGGCAGGTGTTTGAGGCAGCAATCCCCATTGCCATCATTGCAGCCGGTGTGGCTGGTGTCACCCATCGCAAAAACTCGCTGGGCGAGAATGTGATCATTCAGTCGATTGGTGCCGCATCGGGCATTGTGGTGGCTGGTGCCATTTTCACCTTGCCCGCTCTCTACATTTTGCAGGCCAAGTATCCCGAAATCACTGTCAATTTTCTTGAAGTCTTCCTCAGCTCATTGCTGGGTGGCTTGTTGGGCATCTTGTTCTTTATTCCATTCCGCAAATATTTTGTGAAAGACATGCACGGCAAGTTCCCCTTCCCCGAAGCCACAGCTACCACACAGGTGCTCATCAGTGGTCAAAAGGGAGGCGACCAAGCCAAGCCTTTGTTGCTTGCAGGCCTTGTGGGTGGTCTTTATGATTTCTTGCTCAGCACATTTGGCTGGTGGAAAGAAGTGCTCACCACCAGTGCTATTCCTGCGTTGCAACATTTCACCGAGAGCACCAAGATGCTCTTTAAGGTCAACACCGGCTCGGCTGTGCTGGGCTTGGGCTACATCATTGGCTTGCGCTATTCGTTCATCATTTTCTCGGGTAGTGCCTTCATTTGGTGGGTGATTGTGCCTCTCATGGGCATGATGAACCCCGAGTTGGGCACCCAAAGCACCGAATACATCTTCACGACCTATGCCCGCTCTATTGGTATTGGTGGTATTGCCATGAGTGGCGTGATTGGCATTATCAAGTCGTGGGGAGTGATTAAAAGTGCCGTTGGGCTTGCAGGCAAATCGTTTAGCAAGAAAGCCGAAACCACAAAACCCGAGCGCACCCAACTCGACATTTCGATGAAGTCGCTTGTGTTTGCTCTCTCGGCGGCTCTTGTTGTGACCTTTGTGTTCTTTTGGATTGGCGTGATTGGCAACCTGCCTCAAGCTATTGTGGCTTTCTTGGTGGTTGTGCTCATTGCCTTCTTGTTTACCACAGTGGCTGCCAATGCTATTGCTATTGTGGGTAGCAACCCCGTGTCGGGCATGACGCTCATGACGCTCATTGTGGCAAGCACCATTTTTGTGGCTATTGGCCTCAATGGCACCAAGGGCATTGTGGCCTCGATGGTGATTGGTGGTGTTGTGTGCACAGCCCTCTCGATGGCGGGTGGCATGGTCACCGACATGAAGGTGGGCTACTGGCTGGGCTCAACGCCTGCCAAGCAACAGACGTGGAAAAGCGTGGGCACCATTCTTGCAGCAGCCACAGTGGGTGGTGTGATTTTGTTGCTCAACAAGGCCTATGGCTTCACCGACCCCAATGTGATGGCAGCTCCACAGGCCAATGCCATGGCGGCAGTGATCGACCCTCTCATGATGGGTGGCGACACACCTTGGTTGCTCTATGGTGTGGGTGCAGTGCTGGCTTGCCTGCTCAACTGGCTTGGAGTGCCTGCTTTGGCATTCTCGCTGGGTATGTTCATTCCATTCCAACTCAATGCCCCTCTCTTGATTGGTGGCACGGTGAGCTGGTTTGTGAGCAGTCGCAGCAAAGACGAGAAAGTCAATGCTACACGCCATGAGCGTGGCACCTTGCTTGCCAGTGGCTTCATTGCCGGTGGTGCTCTCATGGGTGTGGTGAGTGCAGGGCTTGTGCTTGCCGGATTCAAGTATCAAAGCCCCTTGAGCGACACGGTGAGCAACATTCTTGCTATCGTTATCTAT
Organism: uncultured Prevotellaceae bacterium; assembly: GCA_947254205.1. Classification (GTDB taxonomy): domain Bacteria; phylum Bacteroidota; class Bacteroidia; order Bacteroidales; family Muribaculaceae; genus Sodaliphilus. The sequence goes on along the minus strand of CAMYCE010000036.1, from coordinate 16,854 downwards.
GCATCGCTCATTAGCTATCTTGCCTTCTCTTGCCTCAAGGCCAAGAAAGATAATTAAGCCCCCAATTAGTTCTATCATTCAATACAAAAATGAGGTCCCTGCCCGCTTTTCAAGATGGGGCAGGGGCTTCTCTTGTGTGTGGGCAGGTAGTGGTGTTTTGCAGTGGTGTGGGGTGTTATTGTTGTGAAAAAGATATAACTTTGCAGTGTGAAACGCAAGGTCGATAACTATACTTTTCTCACCACCCAACCCGTGGGAAGTGTGATACGCCACATGGCAGTACCCACAATTGTGAGCATGCTTGTCATTAGCATCTACAACATTGTCGACACCTATTTTGTGGGGCTCATTAGCACCCAAGCCACAGCAGCAGTTGGCGTTGCGTTTCCCATCATGACCATTATGCAGGCCATCGCTTTCTTTTTGGGGCAAGGTTCTGGCACCTATATCTCTCGCCAACTGGGAGCACAGGAGCATCACCATGCCACGCGCATGGCGGCAACGGCGTTCTACACCAGTTTGGTGGTGGGAGTGATTTTTGCTGCAGTTGGCTTGATTTTTATGCGTCCTCTTGCAGTGCTGTTTGGCTCAACCCCCACGATTTTACCCTACACCTGCGACTATCTGCTGCCCATAATGCTTGTAGCGCCATTTACGATAGGCTCGATGGTGCTCAACAATCAAATGCGATTTCAGGGCAATGCCTCGAGTTCCATGCTGGGCATGATGGCTGGTGCAGTGCTCAATGTGGCATTGGTGCCTTTATTCACGTTCTACTTCAACATGGGCATTTTGGGCACCGGAGTGGGCACCGGCCTCAGCCAAGTGGCAGGTTTCTTGGTGTTGTGGGTGATGACTCGGCATGGTGGCAACATTAAAATGCAATGGGGCAACATTGCCTTGCGCAAGGTTTATTTTATCGAAATCATTAAAGGAGGCACTCCATCGCTCACGCGTCAGGGCTTGGCCAGCGTGTCTACTTTGTTGCTCAATTTGGCGGCCGGAGAGTATGGCGACGCTGCCATTGCCGGCATGTCGATTGTCACGCGGGTGTCGTTTGTGGTGTTTGCCGTTATCATTGGCATCGGGCAAGGTTTTCAACCCTTTTGTGGCTTTAACTATGGAGGCAAGTTCTATGCCCGTGTGAAAGAGGGCTATATTTATAGTCTCAAGTTGTGCTTGGCATTCTTGTTGCCGTGTTGTGTTGTGGGGTTTATATGGGCAGAAAGTGTGATCGATGCCTTGCGCCACGACCCTCATGTGGTAGTGGTGGGCATGGTTGCTTTGCGTTGGCAAATCTTGACATGGCCATTGGCGGCTTTTATCACCATCACCAACATGTGCTTGCAGACGAGTGGTCGCACCCTTGCTGCCAATGTGCTGGCTGCTGCGCGCAATGGCATTTGCTTCATTCCCCTCATTTTGTTGCTTCCTCGATTGCTGGGCTTGCAAGGGGTTGAGATGACGCAGACAGTGGCCGATGTGGTCTCGTTTTCCATAGCAGTGCCCCTTGCTGTTCACTATTTTCGCTCACTTTCAGGAATGGGTCGATAACCTATAATAACCAAAATCCTCACTTTCTTTCTTGTCGACTCAATGAGCAGAACAAGAAAAAAGGTGAGGATAAAAAATCCCCGATAATCACTATCGTGGATAGTTAACTAACTCATTAATTGATTAATATCAATCCTTTGAATTTTAACATAAACCTTAAATGAAATGAGATTGCACCCGTCGTCTCGACGTTTGGAATCTCATAACCTTAAAAACTAATACCATGAAAAACCAATGCAAATATATATCATTTTTATTTATAAACAATACTATTCTTGGAAAAAATCACAATTTTAACATTAATTACGCACTTTGTTTGTAAATTTATCTAAATATTGATGCAAAACAATACATTTAATGCTTTTATGCATTTTTGTGGTTTGTTTCTCCATGTGCATACACATTGCTTTAAATACACAAAAAAACTCTCCCACCTGCTGGCATGACTGCCTTGAGGAAGGAGAGTTGTGGGGGGGGGGGGAGTGGCGTGCTATGCTACTCGTTGCAGGCTTCAATTTTGGCTTGATCAACTTTAAGGCATAACTCGTCGAGTTGCGAGGGGTCGAGCTCGCCCGGGGCATCAAGCATCACGTCGCGGCCACTATTGTTTTTGGGGAAGGCAATACAGTCGCGAATGCTGTCGAGGCCTGCCATAATCGACACAAAGCGGTCGAGCCCAAAAGCAAGGCCGGCATGGGGAGGTGCGCCATATTTAAAGGCATTCATCAAGAAGCCAAATTGAGCTTCGGCTCTCTCGGGCGTGAAGCCCAAAATCTTAAACATCTTTTCTTGCAACTGTGTGTCGTGGATGCGCAAGCTGCCACCACCCACTTCAATACCGTTGCACACAAAGTCATAGGCCTTGGCACGCACACGCTCGGGGTGCTCGTCGAGCAACGGAATGTCGTCGGGGTGAGGCATGGTGAAGGGGTGATGGGTGGCCATGAGGCGTTGCTCCTCGTCGCTCCATTCAAAGAGCGGGAAGTCGACAATCCACAAGCACTTAAACACGTTTTTGTCGCGCAATCCCAGCCTGTCGCCCATTTCAAGGCGCAAGGAGCACAGTTGGGTGCGTGTTTTGTTGGGCTTTTCACCGCTCAAGATGAGCACGAGGTCGCCATCGTTGGCTCCCATTTTGGCTTTCAACTCTTGCAAGTCGGTGGCATCATAGAACTTGTCGATGCTGCTCTTCACAGTGCCGTCTTCGTTATACTTGACATACACAAGCCCCTTGGCACCCACTTGTGGACGTTTCACAAAGTCGGTGAGTTGGTCAAGCTGCTTGCGGGTGTAGCTTGCGCAACCGGGCACGCAAATGCCTCCAATGTAGCCAGCATCGTCAAACACGGCAAATTTGCCTTTCTTGAGCGTGTCCATCAGTTCCACAAACTCCATGCCAAAACGCAAGTCGGGCTTGTCGCTACCAAAGCGGCGCATCGCCTCGTGCCAAGGCATTTGTTCGAGCTTCTCGGGCAATTCCACGCCACGAGTTTCCTTAAACAGGTGTCGAGCCATGTCTTCAAAAATGTTGATCACGTCGTCTTGGTCGACAAACGACATCTCGCAGTCGATTTGAGTGAACTCGGGCTGGCGGTCGGCACGCAGGTCTTCGTCGCGAAAACACTTGGCGATTTGGAAATATCGGTCAAAGCCTGCCACCATGAGCAGTTGCTTGAGGGTTTGGGGGCTTTGAGGCAACGCATAGAATTGGCCCGGATTCATGCGCGAGGGCACCACAAAGTCGCGTGCACCTTCGGGAGTCGAACCAATGAGAATGGGAGTTTCCACCTCAATGAAATCTTTTGAATCGAGGAAGTTGCGAATGAGAATAGTCATGCGGTGGCGCAACTCGATGTTGCTGCGCACATTGTTGCGACGCAAGTCGAGATAGCGATACTTCATTCTGATGTCGTCGCCACCATCGGTGTTGTCGTCGATGGTGAATGGAGGGGTGAGGCTGGGACTGAGCACTGTGAGCTCGCTGGCAATAATCTCGATGTCGCCGGTGGGCATCTTGCTGTTTTTGCTCGATCGCTCGGCAACAGTGCCTTTCACTTGCACCACTGTTTCGCGTCCCAAGTGGCTGGCGCGGTCACACAGCTCAGGGTCAATTTCATTGTTAAACACAATTTGGGTGATGCCATAGCGGTCGCGCAGGTCCACAAAGGTCATGCCACCCATTTTGCGAGTGCGTTGCACCCAGCCGGCCAATGTCACCACTTCGCCCACATGTGAAATGCGAAGTTCTCCATTTGTTTTTGTCCTATACATATATATGGTTTCTTAAATTTGATTTTACGAAAAATTGAGACTATCTACAAAATTAATACTTTCCTGCCACAATATCCACATTTAGCCCGAAAAGTTATTTTTTTTCACAAAAACATTTGTGGATTTCAAAAATAGTAGTACCTTTGCATCGCAATTTTGCGAGAGCAATTGTTTCTCGGGGTGTAGCGCAGTTGGTTAGCGCGCCTGCTTTGGGAGCAGGAGGTCCCAAGTTCGAATCCTGGTACCCCGACAAGAAGAAATCCAAAAATCCGCTATCAATTAGCGGATTTTTTTTATATCCCCTCATCAAGCCCCCCTCAAAAAAAGATGCCCCACGGCTGTGATGGTCGAGGGGGGCACGATGGGGTTGGAGGGGGGCTATTGAATGTGGAGCACGCGGTGGGTTTGCAACGAGAGTCGCCACTGTGGGTGGTCGAGCACGGCTTGCACGCAGGCTTGAATGTTGCGCCGGCGTTGCTTGGCATCGTCGACATAGCAAGGTTGCAAAAAGTGATGTTGAGCCTCAATGTTGTTGTATTGCGAGAGGTCTTGCCCTCGATACACAACTTTGAGCTCGTTGCAATGGGTGAGCAAGCAGGGGTGGCTGTCGCCTCCGTCAAAGGCTTGCTTGGGCGATAGTGTCACCCAGTCGATGCCCTTGGGCAGGGCATGGGTGCCATTGGTTTCGATGGTAATTTGCTTGTGGGTGCACGCTTTGAGTGTGGCAATAAACTCCTCGTCGATGAATAGCGAGGGCTCGCCACCGGTGAGCACCAGCAGTGGGGCTTGAGGATATTTCATCACCTCGTCGATGATTTGGCTTGTGGTCATGAAAGTGCCACTCTCGTGCTGGGTGTCGCAAAAACTGCACTGCAAGTTGCAACCACTCAGGCGCACAAACACGCTTGCTGTGCCTGTGTGGAAGCCCTCGCCTTGCAGTGAGTAGAAAATTTCGTTGATTTTAAACGTTTTGCTGTTCACACGTGTTGTGTTTAGAAATTCTGTGGTGCATCGTCTTTGATATAGGACGCCTTGTTGTCGAGAGTTTCCCACACATCGGCGCGGTAGCAATTGGGCACGGTTTCAACAATCCAGTGAGCCATGTTTTCGGCAGTGGGGTTGAAGTCGAGAATTTCGTTGAGGTTATGATGGTCGAGACGGCCATGAATGAGGCGTTTGATTTCGGTGAAATCACACACCATGCCATTGGAGTCAAGCTCCATCGACCGGCAATACACATCAACCCTCCAGTTGTGGCCGTGCAGGTTTTCACACTTGCTTTCATAGTCGAGATAGAGCTGATGACAAGCCGAAATCTCTAATGTTTTTCTCACGTAATACATAGTTAATATGTGATTTTAGTTGTGTTCTATTTTGTTATTCGTTGTTTTCATATTCGGTAGTGTCGTCGATGCCTGCTTGTTGCAGTGCCTCGCGACGCTCGCGACAAGTGCCACACTTGCCACAATGCTTTTCACGCCCCTTGTAGCACGAGTAGGTCTCGCTGTAATCGAGCCCCAAAGCCTTGCCATGGCGTGCAATGTCGACCTTGCTGATGCCTGTGTAGGGGGCAAAAACCTCGATGCCGTCGTAGGTGCCAGCACTCATGGCTTGGCTCATGGCTTTCACAAAGGCAGGCCGGCAGTCGGGGTAGATAGAGTGGTCGCCGGCGTGGTTGGCTATCATCACCCGTTTGAGTCCGTTGCTCTCGGCAATGCCACAAGCAATGGCGAGCATGATGCCGTTGCGAAATGGCACCACAGTTGATTTCATGTTCTCGTCGTTGTAGTCGCCTTCGGGAATGTCGTCGGCACTTTCAAGCAAGGCACTCTTGAAGTAGCGGTGTATGAACTCCAGCGGAATGATGAGGTGCTTGATGCCCAGTCGCTGGCAATGGGTGACGGCACACACTCGCTCGCGTCCATTTTGGGTTGAGCCATAGTCAAAGGTGATAGCCAGTGCTATCTCGTCTTGATATTCATAGAGCATGGTGGTTGAGTCCATGCCTCCCGATGTGATGATTACTGCATCTTTTGCCATGATCAAATAGGTGTTTTTTTAGTCGTTGAAATTGCTCATGAGGCGTGCCTTCACGAGGTCTTGATGCTCGATGTCGCCATAGTTGGCAAAGGGCAAAATTGAGATGCCTCCACGAGGATTAAATAGCCCCTTCACTTCAATGTATTTTGGGTCCATAAGTTTCACAAGGTCTTTCATGATGATGTTGACACAATCTTCATGAAAATCGCCATGGTTGCGAAAGCTAAAGAGATAGAGCTTGAGGCTCTTGCTCTCCACCATGAGCACACGTGGAATGTAGCGAATGATGATTTTGCCAAAGTCGGGTTGCCCTGTTTTGGGACACAATGAGGTGAACTCGGGGCAGTCGAGCGTCACCACATATTCGTTGTCTTGGTGCTTGTTGACAAAGGTTTCCAGCACATCGGGACGATAGTCAAAATCATAGTTTGTACCCTGATCTCCCAGCAAGGTCACTCCTTGTAGTTCTTTTTCGTTTCTTGACATAGCGTAACGTTCTATTTTGAAATAGCTTGCAAAGTTACACTTTTCCCTCGGCTTTCACAACATCATTTCTTGGCATCGGCAGAATCTCTAAGTAGGAAAAAGCAGGAGCCACATTGATAGCCACTCCTGCCCATACTCGTCGATTTGCGCAATCCTATTCCTCATGAAGTTGCTCCCCAGCAGAGCTTCACTATGCTTCAAACTGCGATTTAAAGGTACAATATGTGCTTAGCATCAGCAAAGAAATATGAAGAAAAGTCATCCTGCAAAATGAGCTATACGCCTTTTTTTTTACCCAATTAATAATTGTATTGTAATAAATGGTGGAAATATTGATTATGGTGTGAATGAAAATTTTGAAAAAAAGTTTAGAATGGTAATGAGAATATAAAATTTTGTGTTATCTTTGTATTGACCTCAAAAATAGTATTAACTAAATTTTAAAACCTATGATGTGTAAAACAAAACATTTGTTGATGTTGCTCATGTGCTGGTGTGCTGCTATGGCACAGGCGCAAACGGCACAAAACCCGCTATCGGTTGTTGCCGAATATAATTTAAAGACCGATGGCACTTTTGAACAAGGCGACAAGTTGTCGATTACCAATGCGGCTTTCTTTAAATGGGCCGAAGTGAAAAACGTGACCTCTCCACAAGGCTATCACATTCCCACCAAAGAAGAAATGATTGTGATTTCGGGCATTTATCCACCCGATGAAACAGTGCAGACTCCCTATCCCGATTTTTCTTGGAATATCGATAAGGTTGGCGATGAGGTTGTCAACCTGTTTGGCAACACCATGACCTTGAAAGCCCACTACTATGGCGAGGGCAAATATGTGTGCTATGCCATTAGATTCAAGGGTGGCGACAACAAGTATTTGAGTGCCTATCGCTGGGAGCCTATCTTTACCGACGACGATACCAATAAAACCAAAATTAAAGGTCTCAAGGTCACTTGTCGCTTGCTGGGCAACAAGGGAGCATCGGTTGACGTGAAAGATGTGGCCAAAGAAGCCTATTGGCAAAGTGGCAATGCCGATGATGTGGTGCGCTACTTCCCTGCTGCCGGCTATGGCAACTATACCAAAGATGGTGCTGTCATGGATCAAAACAAGCGTGGTCGTTACTGGACTTCTACTGCACGCAATCAAGAGCAAACGGGCGCGTGGGGATTTGGCTTTGACGCCGACTTTGTGATGGTGTATCCATGGGTAGCGACTTCGCGCTACTGCTTGCGTTGTTTTAAAGATAAGGTAGAAACGCCCAATCCTATACCTGACGGTGCAACCATCTCAATGGAATTGAATAAGACGGGTGTGCAATTGGCTATGGCAATGGCTGGTCCGCAAAAAATTGAGGTTGATTTTGGAGACGGGAAACGTCAATCCATCAACTTGGCAAGCACTGGTGGCATGATTGAGGGTGTAGCCAAAGGCACACGAGTGAATATCTTTGCCAAGGGAGTCACCAACTTCAGAGCCAGTGATCAGATGATTAAAACAATCAATTTTGACGACATGGCACAACTCAAAACCTTGGAATTGGGATTCAACAAGCTCTCAGCTTTGTCGCTTGAAGGCATGTCGCAGCTCGAACACCTCAACTTGGTGAGCAATCGCATCACGGCTATCGACCTGAAGCCAACTCCCAAGCTCAAATACTTGTCGCTCTCCAAAAACTTCTATATTTCGCAACTCGACTTGTCGCAGTTGGCACAACTCGAAGAACTCTATGTGGGCACCAATGCTCTCTCCTCGCTCTCGCTCGACAAGGTGCCCAACCTCAGAGTGCTCGATGTGGCTGGCAATGCAGCCATTTCCAACCTCGACTTGTCGAAGGTTGCTGCTCTTGAAGAATTTTTTGCTTCAAAAACAACAATGGCAACTGTCGACTTGACCCAAAACACCAAGTTGCGTCGCCTCAACCTCTCCAACATTGGCACTCTCGAAGCCATCAAGTTTAGCTCTCTTGCAAGTTTGCAAAGTTGTTACCTTGCCAAAACAATTTTGCCCAAGGCTCAACTCGATGCTTTCTTGACTGCACTTCCCAATGTGAAGGAGTTGAACGTCTATGCCAACGAGCGCATGTGGAAAAAACAACTTGAGGTGTCCGACATAGCTGCTGTTAAGGCTGGGCAAGTCGACCTCAAGGGCGCTCAAGCCAAGGGGTGGCTCATCGATGTGCTTGAAGAGGCATGGTCGGTTGGTCCTAAAAATCCTTGCATGGTGCTCACAACGGCAATTCCTGTTGGAAAGGAAATTACTATCAAGGTCGAGAACTTCTTTGACCCCTTCTGGGTGGATTGGGGCAAATGGTGGAGCAGTTTCTTGCAAGCCAAGCCCTACTCGGTGGTGCATGCAGTGCGTCAGCCCGAAATCAAGTACTACTCGCGTGGTCTCATGACGCTCGATTGCAGTGCTCAAAAACTCACCAAGTTGACTTTGCCCAACAACGACCAAACCTATGCTTTGAAATTGGCCGACAACGCCTTGACCGAGGTGGAGCTTGCTCCCAACAATGCAGTGGTGTCGCTCGACTTGCGTCGCAATAATCTCTCGCAAGAGGCTTTGAATGCAATTTTCAACTCGTTGCGCAATCTCAAAGATGTGGTTTATCTTTTTGCCACCGAGAAACAAGCCGATTTCCCACAATTTGAAGGTTACGGAAAAATCTATATTGAGGGCAATCCCGGTGCACTCACTTGCTCAACCTCTATTGCCAAAGACAAAGGTTTCACGCTCGACATCAACAACACAGCTGTGAATGCCGTGGCTCAAGATGCCCATGCAGTGCAGGTGCGTTACAATCAAGCCGAAGCTTGCGTGGAAGTAACGGGGACTCATTGTGGCGACATCATGAGCATTTGCAACTTGCAGGGTGCTGTAGTGTATAGAGGGCAGGCTTGCAATGACTATGCCCGCATCGAGGTGCCCAATCTCTCGGCAGGCGTTTATGTGCTTGCAGTGAATGGCAGTGCCCATAAATTCATCATCAAGTAAATTTAGGTGTCAAAATAGTTTTTTAGGTAAAATTTTGTTTTTAGTTTCAGTCCCTCATGTGAGAGTGTTATCTTGCATGAGGGGCTATTTTTTTCTTTTAGGTTTTGAACTTGTGAAGTTGACGTTGATATTGTAAATTTGCAATATTCATCATGACCCAACAATTGTTGCATAAAATGAAGGTTGATGAGGCAATGTTTCGCTACATTGCCGGCAATGCCCATGCCGACACCTGCAAGTTGTTGCTCAAGAAAGAGCCTAACTTAACCTTTGACAAGAATTTTGCTGTTGTGCAAATTGAGTGCCGTCGCAAGGCTCGCAACAAAATTCCGGAGTTGTTGAGCCATGAGCGTTTCCTGTTTCCCAAGCCTGTGAGTGCCGAGCAGTGCACCCATGAAGTGGTGGCGCGGTTTCATGCCTCGTTGCTCAAGAGCGAGGGGCATGTGCTCGACATGACCATGGGGCTTGGGGTCGACGACTACTATATTGCCCGGCAGGTGCAATCGCTCACGGCCATAGAGCTCGACCCATTGATTGCCGAGGTGGGAGCCTATAATTTTGCTCAGCTCAATCCACGGGTGCAGGTGTTGCAAGGCGACTCTACCATGATTCTTGCCGAGAGTGAAACACAATATGACGCTATTTTTATCGATCCGGCCCGTCGTGGCGATGGTGGTCGACGGCTCTATGGCCTGGCCGACTGCTTGCCCAATGTGCTCGACTTGATGCCTTTGCTCAAGACTCATGCTCGCCGACTCTATATCAAGGCATCGCCCATGGTCGATGTCACACAAGTGGTGAGAGAGTTGGGAGCGAGTTTAAGCCATGTGTGGGCGGTGAGTGTGAAAAATGAGTGCAAGGAGTTGTTCTTTAAACTTGACTTTGAACGCCCCGGTGAGCAGGTAACCCGTCATGCACTCAATTATGAAAGAGAGTGGTGCCACTTTGAGTGTGACAATGCCACAGCTATTCATGCCCATGTTCAACCGGCAAGGGTTGAGGCCGGAGTCTATCTCTATGAGCCCAATGCGAGCATCATGAAGTTGGGTTGTTTCGACGAAGTGGCAAGGGAGTGGGGCGTGTCGCAATTGGCGGGAAATTCACACCTCTATGTGAGCAGTCGCTATTTGCCCCAATTTCATGGGCGTGCCTTTCTTGTTGAGCAAGTTGTGCCGTTCAACGATCAGCAAATGCGCGCACTGGCCAAACAGCGCATGAAGCTCAACATTGCAACGCGCAATTTCAAGCTCAGTGCCCAAGCCCTGAAACGCAAACTCAAAGCTCAAGATGGTGGTGAACAATATCTCTTTGCTACCACATTGGCAGCAGGAGAGCAAGTGCTGTTGCTGTGTGTGAAACCAAGTTGTGATGACTAAAGAATTTTTTTAAAAAAAATATGCTAAAATCTGCAGAATAGCTTAAAATGAGCGAATTATGAGTTTCTCACCTCAATAGAGGTAATGATTTGGCAATAGTTCTAAATTCTGCATTGTGCATAAGTATGCTTGTCAAACAACTCTTTATTTCTCGATGCAAAGATATAATTTAATTTTTATTTTCCTCCGACTGATATGCTAAATAATAATAAAAGTGCAGCAAAAATAATCTGATTTAAAAAATATTCCATTATCTTTGCGCTGAACGCAATAATAAAGATAAACGATGAAAGATATAAATCGCATAAAAGTCGTGTTGGTAGAGAAAAAGCGGACAAGCAAATGGTTGTCCGAGCAGTTAGGAAAAGATCCTGCAACTATCTCCAAATGGTGTACTAATACCTCACAACCAGATTTAGTAACATTGACAAAGGTAGCATCTCTATTGGATGTTGATGTTCGTCAGCTTATCAATAAAACAAAAAGTAATACCGATGATGATTGAAAATCATTAGCATAAAATGACTAATAATGAATACAAAAGCAAAACCATTCATCAAATGGGTTGGCGGTAAAGGACAACTCATTGAACAACTGGAAGCAAAACTCCCAGCTGACTTTGATAATTGGGACAATGCGACATACATAGAGCCATTCGTTGGTGGTGGGGCTATGTTGTTCTACATGCTGCAACAGCATCCAAATATCAAACGTGCTGTGATCAACGATATTAACAGCGATTTGGTTACATGTTATAGAACTGTACGTGACAATGTGGAAGAGTTGATTCCTGCATTGCAGGATATTCAAGCCCAATATTACGCTTTGCAAGACATGGAGGCGAAACGTGAGATGTTTATGGCTGTACGCCAACGCTACAATGAGAAGAATCTTGACCCGATAGAGAATACTGCAAAGTTCTTCTTCCTAAACCGTACCTGCTTCAATGGTTTGTATCGTGTAAACAAAAAAGGTCTGTTCAATGTTCCTTGCGGAAAGTACATGCAGCCACAAATTTGTGTTAACTAAAGACTAAGGATTATGGCTAAGATAAAAGTTGAAAATACAGAAATATCTGTTGTTAGTGTGCAAAACGAGGATTATATCTCTTTGACAGATATGGCACATAGCCAAATGCAGGAACACATAATTTTCAGATGGATGAGCCTTAAAAGTACAATAGAATATCTCGGTGAATGGGAAATGCTATATAATCCGAATTTTAATTGTACCGAATTCGATACAATTAAAAATGCAGCAGGAAGCAACAACTTCGTACTTTCTGTGAAAGCTTGGATTCAAAGAACAGGCGCAATTGGCATTATGGCAAAAGCTGGCCGATATGGTGGAACTTATGCTCATCGAGACATTGCGTACCACTTTGGAATGTGGATTAGTCCTCGTTTCCAACTTTTGTTGGTAAAAGAGTATCAACGTCTTAAAGCTGATGAGCAGAAACAATTGTCATGGTCTGCTAAACGTGAACTGTCAAAGATAAACTATCGTATTCACACAGATGCAATCAAGGAAAATCTTATTCCAAACGAGGTGACACGTGAACAAGCAGCTATGAAGTATGCCGATGAAGCCGATGTTCTCAACATTGCTATGTTTGGTATGACGGCAAGGCAATGGCGTGAACAGAATCCCGATAAGAAAGGAAACATTCGTGATTATGCCAATATAAATGAGCTAATCTGCTTATCGAACATGGAGAATCTAAATGCTGTGTTTATTAACGATGGTATGGCACAATCTGAACGGCTCATCAAACTGAATCAGATTGCTATCCAACAAATGAAAATCCTCGAAGATACTGGAGGCAGAAATTTATTGAAGTAAAGACGATTATGGGGCAGCAGAAATATACACAGGCACAACAAGTGATAGATACTCTTCGCACAACAGGAGGGTATGCTACGCTTGGTGATTTGTATCATCTCGTAGATACAAAATCGTGGGCAACTAAGACTCCTAACGAATCAATCCGAAGAATTGTTCAGCAATCTAACGAAATATTTAAAATACAGCCAGGTCTTTGGGCATTGGAGGAATGTCGTGAAGAAGTGATGCGCAAATTCGACATCTGCCCGAAGGAAGAAAAGAGCATTGAGCAATTTACACATGGTTACTATCAAGGACTTATTATAGAGATAGGCAACATGAAACATTATGTGACCTATGTCCCTGCGCAAGACCAAAACCGCAAGTTTCTTGAAAAGCCCCTGAAAGATATTTGCACCACAATCCATATTCCCGATTTTTCATACGAGAATCTTACAGACAGGGCAAGGACCGTGGATGTCATTTGGTTCAATGAGCGCAAAATGCCAAATAGCTTCTTTGAAGTGGAGCATTCGACAGACATTCAAAACTCAATCACTAAGTTTTGTGATTTACAAGATTTCAATAGCCGCTTCTTGATTGTTGCACCTCAGAATCGCAAGGAACAATTTGACAAAGTGATGAGCAGAACTGCTTTCAAAGAGGTGAAAGAGCGTGTTGCTTTCCATAGTTATGAGAGTATCTATAAGCAATATGAACTAATGTGTATAGCAAGAGCAAGCGAGGGATTTATATAAGAACAAATTCTGTTGATAGATAATTTAAAAAAGTTTATGAATTATGTCAGAATACATTTTTTACACTACAGAAGGTTTTACGCAAGCCCCAAATGGAAACAATGTGGAGAATTGTCAAGTTCTCGGTAGAGCTTTTGGGAAAAATATTAAAGAAGCAAGGTGCAATCTCATCAAAGAAAATCCTTGGATTGAAGAGGTTGGATTCGACATGGAAGACTTGCTTGTAAAGCAATTATTGATAGAAGAACAAAAGGCAGATATTAAAGCCGTTGTTGATTACCTTTGGGAAGACGAACATAAGCATTTCCAAGAAGAGCATTATCCAAAAAATCACATATATAGAATATTAAAACGCCTAAAAAGTTCCTATGAATAAGAAACTTACCATTGAGTTTGATTTTAAATTCGACATGATATTTGCCGACCCTCCTTACTTTCTCTCCAACGGTGGAATATCGTTGCAGAGCGGTAAGGTCGTGTGCGTTGATAAAGGAGATTGGGATAAAGGTAAGTCGCAAGAGGATATGATGGCATTCAATATGGAATGGCTACGCCTGTGCCGTGACAAGTTGAAAGACAATGGTACGATTTGGATAAGTGGAACTTATCACAATATCTTTTCCGTAGCAAATTGTCTTACGGAACTTGGATATAAGATTCTGAATGTAATAACGTGGCAGAAGACCAATCCTTCTGCTAATATCTCCTGTCGTTTCTTTACCTATTCTACAGAGTTTGTAATCTGGGCAAGAAAAATGCAGAAAGTTCCACACAAATTCAACTATGATTTGATGAAAAAACTGAATGATGATAAGCAAATGACTGATGTTTGGCGAATGCCGGCAATCGGTCGATGGGAAAAGACTTGTGGCAAACATCCAACACAAAAGCCATTGCGTTTACTCGTCCGAATGATTCTTGCATCTACCAATCAAGGCGATTGGATTCTTGACTCATTTAGCGGAAGCTCTACAACTGGCATTGCCGCTAATCTATGTGGACGACGATTTGCAGGACTTGAACAAGAAGAAGAGTTTTGTAAGTTGAGCAAAGCAAGGCGTGAAGAAATGGAGAATCTTGAAAACTATAATAATCTGATAAGTCATATTGAAGATTTGCATAAATTACAAGATTGCTCTATGGTAAATGAAGATATTAGTGGTAACATTCAAATTCCATTTTGATAAACTTTCCACTAAGAATATTTATTATAGACCAAATAAATCGTGAGTTCTTGAAATCAATTATAACGAAGTATAAACTAAAAACACTGAAATGAAAATAAAAGAAATCACCGGAGCTATTGAAAATTTTGCTCCACTATATTTGCAAGAAGGCTTCGACAATGCAGGCATGCAGGTGGGCAATGTCGACCAAGAAATCACGGGAGTGTTGTTGTGCACCGATGTGGTTGAAGATATTGTAGACGAGGCTATCGAGTGTGGAGCCAATCTCATTGTTTCGCATCACCCACTCATTTTCAAGGGGCTCAAGAAACTCGTAGGGCGCACCAGTGTTGAGCGCATTGTGGTTAAGGCCATCAAGCACGACATTGCAATCTATTGTGCCCACACCAACCTCGACAATGCTCGTGGCGGAGTGAGCTATAAAATGGCCGAGAAATTGGGCTTGAAAAATGTGGAAGTGCTCGCCGAGCAACAAGAAGCCTTGTGCAAGGTGGTGGTGTTTGTGCCACAAGCCCATGGAGCGAGTGTGGCCAATGCCATGTGCGATGCAGGAGCAGGCCGGTTGGGCAACTATGACCATTGTAGCTATCAACTCGATGGAGTGGGGCACTATCGTGCTCTCGACGGAGCACAACCTGCCATGGGCAAGGTGGGAGAGTTGCACACCGAGCCCGAAACGCGCATCGAGGTTTTGGTGAACAAGGCCTTGTGTGGAAGGGTGGTGGAAGCCATGTTGAAGGCTCACCCCTATGAAGAACCCGCCTACGACCTCATCGCTCTCGACAATGCCAACCATGATGCAGGCTTGGGGGTGATTGGCGACATTGAACCCACCAATGCCCTGAGTTTTTTGACACGAGTGAAGCTGGAGTTTGGTGCCAGGGCAGTGCGCTATAGTGGCAACACTGCTCGCAGCGTGCAACGGGTGGCCATGTGTGGTGGAGCAGGTAGTGAATTTGCAAGTTGTGCAATTGCTAAGGGAGCCGATGTTTACATCACAGGCGACATGAAATATCACGAATTTATGGGGCAAGAAGATCGCATTATTTTGGTCGATATTGGCCACTATGAAAGCGAATGTGCCACAAAAGAGATTTTTTTAGATATAATTCAGAAAAAAAATCCTAACTTTGCAGTTACTTTTGCAAGGAAAGAAAAAAATCAAATAAATTATTTGTAAGCATGGCTACAACAAAACAAGAAAAAGAAATCTCGGTTGAAGATCGCTTGAAATCGCTCTATCAATTGCAAACGCTTCTTTCAGAGGTCGACCGCATCAAATTTTTGCGTGGTGAGCTTCCGCTCGAAGTGCAGGATCTCGAAGATGAAATCGAAGGACTTCAAACTCGCATGAACAACTACAACGACCAAATTGCCGAGTTGAAGGACGTGATGCGCAAGCAACATGCGATTAGCGAAGAGGCTATTGCTCTCATCGACAAATATACCAAAGATCAGGACAATGTGCGCAACAATCGCGAATATGACTACCTGTCAAAGGAAATTGAGTATCAACACCTCAACATGGAGCTTGCCGAGAAGAAAACTCGCGAAGCCCAGCAACACATTGTTGCCATAGATGAGGAGTCGGCTCTGTCGCGCGCTCAACTCGAAGATGCCGAGCATGTGCTTGAAGAAAAAAAGGGTGAGCTCGAAGAAATTGTGTCTGAAACCAAAGAACAAGAAGAAGAATTGTTGGTAAAGGCCAAAAAACTTGAAGAGGAAATCGACGATACTCGCCTGCTCACCGCATTCAAGCGCATTCGCAAAAATGCTCGCAATGGCTTGGGTGTAGTGTATGTGCAACGCAATGCCTGTGGTGGTTGCTTCAACCGCATTCCTGCTCAACGTCAACAAGAAATCAAGATGCACAAGAAAATTCTTGTGTGTGAATATTGTGGACGCATTCTCATCGACCCCGAGCTCGCTGGAGTGAAGGCCGAAGATGCCCACAATCAATAAAACAAAACACGTTGATCTGAGCCACCCAACACACCTCCCCCCCCCCCACACATAGGCTCACACCTCACCGCACTTAGTTATAGCGGTCATGCTCACGAGAGAACTATTGCGCGAAGTGGTAAAAACAATAAAGATTTCAAGTCAGGTAACTCTGTTTTGCCTGGCTTGTATTTTTTTTATATTTTTGATGCAATTGTGTGGAATGTGGCACTCTGAATATATATTTGCCTGTATGTGAGTAATGTAGAAGCGATGCATGCATCTCCTTCATCACAGCCACAAAACGTCATTACACACTGGAAAGGTGAAACGCAGCCGATGCCCGCATAGTCTCTATTCAACCCAAATCGGTCATTAGGTCGCAATAAGAAAATATCTTAGGCTTTTCCTTGCC
>CAMYCE010000035.1 GCA_947254205.1 uncultured Prevotellaceae bacterium | reverse complement strand
ACCGAAAAAGCAGTCAAAAAGAACCAAAATAAATGACAAAGGCAAGGAAAAGCCCAAGATATTTTCTTATTGCGACCAAATGACCGATTGGGGTTTAAATATATATTTTCACGTTCACCTATCATTAATTACCTCAACTTTTATGATTAATGCCATTTTTCACTGCACAAAATTAATGTTCATCATTTCATGCAATTATAGGGCAAGCAGTTTACTCTCAATGCAAGCTTCATAGCCTGCACTTATAAAAATAGCAAATATAACTTGAAAGGAAAAATAAACAACAGGAGTTAATTGAGGTCCTCAAATTCGGCGTCGGTGACTTGGGGCTCGTAGGGGCGGTTGGTCTCGGTGGCTGGGGAAGAATCTGGTTGTTGCAAGGGGCTTTGCACTTCTTCAAAGTCGACATATTCGCCATCGTCGCTGGCATAGACCTTGCGACGGCCTGTGTGTGGGTCTACATGATCTTCTTGCGTGTCATGATCATCACGACCTGAGGAAAAGCCATGCTGCTCTTTAAAGATGTCGTTAAATTGCTTGCGAGCACGATGAACACCCCACAGTAGCTTGATGACGGGTCGTAAAAGAAAATAAAGAATGATAAAAACTATAAGATATCCCCACATAGTTCAATCCAATGAAATGAATACCGACATGAATAGTTGTAAAGATTGTGCCAATATATGTGCCCTCACACACGCTCAAAATCAGTCGTGCTTGGTGCAGGCCGACAGAATCACATAGAAGGCAATGGCAGGAGCAAGGCCTGCAAGGCCCAACATCGCCACAAGGGTCACAAAGGCAATGACCAGTAGCACTTGACGGTAGTTTTCTTTGAGGCTCAGGCTGTGGAGCTTGAGCGAAAACATGCGCAGGTTGCACACCATGAGCAACGAGAAAACGACAATCGCAATGAGCACTATCCATTGATTCACATCGCTGTGATGGGTAGCAAAGAATCTCGTAAAACCTATCCAAAAAATGGCATTGGCAGGAATGGGAAGCCCTGTGAAGGTGGTGGCTTGATTGGTATCGACATTGAAACGTGCCAAGCGCAAAACACCAAACACAGGAATGAGCAGTGCCACATAGGGGAGCCATGCCGTGCCGGGATAGGCCACAAGTAGCATGTTATAGAGCACTAAGGCAGGCGCAAGACCAAAGCTCACCGAGTCGCTCAGCGAGTCAAGGTCCTTGCCCAGTGGCGAAGTGGCATGCAACAACCGGGCCGCAAAACCATCAAAAAAATCAAACACCGCAGCAAGGGCGATGAGCACAAAAGCCACTTCATAGCCCTGCAAGCCCCACCACCACTGGTCGAAGCAATGAAAAGCTGCAATGCAAGCCAACGCGCCCGACAGCAAGTTGCTGCAAGTGATGGCGTTGGGAATGTTGTTTTTAATGAACGAGAGGATATTCATCGTAGTTTTTTCTTGACAATTTATTGATTTAATGCGCCTTCAAGCGAGCAATTTGAGTGACTCCGCCCACGGTTTTATCGCCAAGTTTCACCATGATTTCGGTGTCGAGAGGCAAGAAGATGTCGACACGCGAGCCAAACTTGATGAAGCCCATGTGCTGCTCAACGCCCACTCGCTCTTCGGGCTCAACATAGGTGACGATACGACGTGCCACCGCTCCCGCAATTTGACGCACAAGTATTTCATCGCCACTATCGGCCTTTATCACCACTGTCGAACGCTCATTTTCGGTGCTCGACTTGGGCAGATAGGCCGCCATGAAACGGCCGTTGTGATGCTTCACATATTTCACAACGCCATTCACTGGCACCCAATTGGCATGAACATTGAAAACGCTCATAAACACCGACAACTGAATCACATTGCGATGCAGGCACTCGTCTTCATAAACCTCTTCGAGTGCAACCACAGTGCCATCGACCGACGATACCACAGCATTGGCCACATCGCCCTTGAAATGTCGACGTGGCGAGCGAAAGAAATTCACGACCAGCAAAAATAACACGGTTGATATAACGATAAAGGCAATGGGAATGGCCTTGTATTCGATAAAGAGATAGGCCGGAATGTTAATGACCAGCAGAATAAAAAGCAGGGCAAAAATAATGTTGGTGCCTTCTCGGTGTATCTTATATTTCATGTGTTTTATAAAAACGTTTTATAAGCTACAAAGTTATAAAATATTTAACTCTCTCGCAAAGTGAGGACCAATTTTATCGCGCTTTGCTTTCTTCATCACCTCATCATAATCGACTCGGTCGTAGAGAATGCGCTTGCGTGGCTTGAACTGCGGGCTCATGGGGTCGCGTTCGGGCTTGTAATAAACAGTTTTCACCTTGCCCAAAGAAAAGAGCAACTGCCCCACGTTATCGGTCATAAAGGGGCGATTGAGCGCAGCCTTAAGGCGTTGCACAGCTTGCGGGTAACGTTGCATGTAGGCATCGGAACACCACACCACAAACGGCACTTCATATTGAAACTTGAGGGTGCCAGCACGAGGCACCAACTCGCTATGCCGCCCTTTGGCATCACGAAAGTCATACATTTCCTCGCCATGGTCGGAGAAATAGACGATCACAGCATTGCGCTGGCGATAGAGATCGATGATTTTGCCTATCACGGCATCGTTGTAGAGCGTGGCGTTGTCATAGTTGGCAATATCGGTCTTTTTCTTGGAAGTGAGCCACTTCTCGGTGCGTTTAATCGAATCGGCCGTGAAATAGCCGTCATAGTAGCTACCCTTGCGATAACGATTGCTGGGGGCTACATGCTGGCCAAAGAGATGGAAAACAACCAAGTTGTGCTTGTTTTTGAACTTCACCGAGTGGGCAAAATCGTCGATTAAATCGCCATCATAGCTCAAGCGTCGGCGATTGGTAGCCGTGTAAGACAATCGACTGATTTCGGGGTTGTAAACATATTGGTTCACCGTCATGGTGAATAACTTGTGGGCCATAAAATCGCGCTGAATGTCCCACATATACACATCATAGCCACTGCGCTTGAAAATGGTGGTGAAATTGGGAGTTTCAAACCACGACTCACCATCGGCCACACTATTGATGCTAAAGGTGTTTTTCTCGACAACCGAAGTGATATTTTCTTGAGCAACCACATCGTTAAACACAAACAGGTTGCCACGTTCACGCTCGGCATTGAGCCGTGGGGTGGTGTTGAGCGGATAGCCATAGATGCCAGCATGATGCTTGATATAGGACTCTCCCAGCACATAGACGAGCGTGAGCGAGTCGGGCTCCTCGATGGTTGGGTGTGTTTCTTGCACCTTGCGGGCTTGTTCAAGAGCCATTTTCACATCATTGTCGAAGGCACGCAACGAGTTGAGAGCCTGCATCGATTGCGTGAAAATGTCGAGCGAAGCGGGCGGAAACTGGTGCCGCCAGCGATACACTCGCGAGGAGTTGCTACAATAGCCCAGCCAGCCATAGGCCCACACACCCATGCCCACACCAGCAAGCACAACCATGGCCACCATGCCCTCTACCCACGGGCGCAACAGGGCAGGAGCAAGGGCACGCTTGATGCGCTTTTCCAGCACAAGTAGCAGCACAATGGCAATCGCCACTGCTAAGTCGATGAGGTAGCTGAGAATGCTCTCGCCACTCCACATATAGGTTGCCACAAACTCTGCACTCTCGTTGGGAGTAGTCTCAACGAGCACGGTGAGAGTTTGTTGCGAAATAGCCATTTCAAAATTGGTGACAAGAAACAGCGTGATGCCCATGAGCAACCAGCACAGCAATAGCAACAGCCACTTGACAACACGGCAACGCGACACCCATGCAAGCCATGTCAAGAAATAGGCCACTCCCACTTCTATGCCCATGGCCAGCAAGAACTTACCCGTGAGCCACTCGCGATTGCTTGAAGGCAAGCACAACCACTCGGCAGGTTGTTGCACCAGCAACAAAAACACCATCACAAAGAACAGAAACTCTGCTCTCACAGGACGTGCCACCCATTGCAATATTTGAAATATCTTGTTCATGCACACATTGCACTATGCTTGGAATCGTTACTTACAGGTCGCAAAATTACTCATTTTGCCATCAATCACCAATAGGCTCTTTGTCGAGCACCAACTCTGCCAACTCGGGGTGCCGCTGCACATAGGCATGGGCAAACGAGCACACAGGCTTCATTTTCACGCCACGAGCTTGAACCAAGGCGATAGCCTCCTTCACAAGAAAGCTACCCACTCCCTTGCCTTCGTTGCCGGCAAAGGTGCGAGTGTGCATGATGTGCACATGGCCATCAACCACATCAAAGTCCAGCCTGCCCACAACCACATCGCCCATGGTGGCCTCTATCGTGCCTGCATGGCCCGTGATTTTCAACTTCGACTCCATGGGGCACAGCTATTGCAACGACTTGCCACAGGCAAAGGCCTTGCCCACGGTTTTGCCCAGTGCCACATAGTTGTGGCGCACAGGGTCGTAGGTAATGAGTTGCATTTTTTCAATATCGGGCATGCCATCATCGCCCAAATAGTTTTCATCGACTTGAATATTCAGCACCTCGGCAATGATAAAGCAACCCGTGGGCGACTCGTTGAGCTTTTCCTTGATGCGACACTCAAAGGTCACAGGAAAGCAGGTAAACACCGGAGCATTCACTTGCCGGGCACGCTCGGCATGCCAGCCAGTGCGAGCCATCTTTTGGGGATCGTTTTGGGCACTCACAATGCCCACATAGTCGGCCGCCTGCATAGTTTCGACTGTGGCAAAAGCTATCGTGAAATCGCCACAAGCCTTCAAGTTGGCAGTAGTGGCATGATTGCCCATCGAGATCATCACTTCTTTCATGTTCCATGTGCCTGCCCAAGCCACATTCATGGCATTGGGGTTGCCTTGAGCGTCATAGGTGCCCAACACAATCACTGGTTGAGGCAAAAACCAAGGTTGGGGTTTAAATTGTTTCATATCGTTGTTGCATTTAATTAACGTGAGTTCATCAAACAAAAGAGAGGCTCATGCCAAACACACGAGCCGTTGCACTTGAGGTTGTGGCAAAAGTATGGTCACAATGATATTCATCACATCTAATTTCTCTAAATCATTTAACCCAAATCGGTCATTAGGTCGCAATAAGAAAATATCTTAGGCTTTTCCTTGCCTTTGTCATTTATTTTGGTTCTTTTTGACTGCTTTTTCGGTTGTTTAGCCCGCTAAACGCCCTCAAAATCAATCAAAAATTACTCAAAATAATTTCACAAAAACAAAGAAACCTAATGACCGATTGGGGTTTTAAAAAAACAAAGCCCCACAAAACATCTATGTTTGCAGGACTTTAATCTTAACCTATTGTGCGCTTCAAGATGGACTTGAACCAACGACCCCCTGATTAACAGTCAGGTGCTCTAACCAACTGAGCTATTGAAGCATTTTTGCAACCTTACAACGAACTCTTGCGTGAATTGCGATGCAAAAGTACTGTCTAATTTTGAGATATGCAATAAAAACGATAAAATTATTACAAAAAAATCACGCTTTAAGTTTTTTTTAAGATAGCACATCGGCATTATTCCAGCTTTAAGTAGTACTTTAGCAGTCTAATTTGATGAAAATGAGAAAAACATATCAAAACATGATAGGCTCTCTTGTGGCACTGGCTCTCATTGCTCCAGCCGCCTTGAGCCAACAAGAAAGCAACAACCAAGCATCAATCATTCGCAACCTCGACATTTTCAACTCGGTGTATAAGGAGTTAAACTCCTTTTATGTCGACACGCTCGATGCCAAGAAGTCGATAACCACTGCTATCAACAGCATGCTCAACGACATCGACCCCTACACCGAGTATATACCAGCCGAAGATCAAGCCGATTTCATGCGCATCTCTACCGGTGAATATGGTGGCATTGGTTCTTTTTTGCAAGAACGCAAAAACGGAAACGTCTATATCTCGGAACCCTATGAAGGGAGTCCGGCTGCCAAGGCAGGGCTCAAGTCGGGCGACCGCATCATCATGATCGATGGTGACTCGGTGAAAGGCTGGAAAAGCAATAAAGTGAGCCAACACCTCAAGGGGCAAGCCAACACACAAGTCTCGGTCACAGTGGTGCGTCCTCACGACCCCGACAGTGTGAAGACCTTCACCTTTTTGCGTGAAAAAATCAAAGTGAACCCAGTGCCCTACTATGGCGTGACACGCGACAACATTGGCTATATCAATGTGAGCACCTTCAATGAGCACACTGCCGAAGGCGTGAAAAAAGCCATGGCCGAATTCAAGAAAAATCCTGCCATCAAAAACCTCGTGCTCGACTTGCGTGGCAATGGAGGAGGCTTGCTCGACGAGGCTGTGAAACTGGTGGGCTTTTTTGTGCCCAAAGGCACCGAAGTGCTCAAAACCAAAGGGCACTCCATGCAAGACTATAAGGTGTATAAAACCACCGAGTCGCCTCTCGACCTCAACATTCCGCTGGCTGTGCTCATTGATGGAGGCTCGGCATCGTCAAGTGAAATCACGGCTGGGGCATTGCAAGATCTTGACCGCGCCGTGGTGATTGGGGCACGCTCCTTTGGCAAAGGGTTGGTGCAAACCACTCGCCAACTCCCCTACGACGGCCTGCTCAAGGTGACCATTGCCAAATACTACATTCCCAGTGGGCGGCTCATTCAAGAGTTTGACTATTCTCACCGCAATGCCGATGGCACTGCCAAGCACATTCCCGACAGTCTCACCAGTGTGTATCACACTGCCCATGGGCGAGAAGTGCGCGACGGAGGTGGCATCACCCCCGACATTAAAATAGAATTTCCTGCCATCAACCGACTGGTTTATAACATTGTGCTCGACAACTGGGCATTTGACTTTGCCACCAGCTATGCTGCCCGGCACGCCACCATTCCTGCCGCTCGCGACTTCAAAATAACCGATGAGATTTTTGAAGAATTTAAAAAATTTATCGACCCCAAAAAGTTTAACTACGACAAAGTGTGTGAGCAAGGACTTGAAGCATTGAAAAAGAATGCAGAAACCGAGGGCTATATGAACGACTCGACCAAGGCCGAGTTTGCCAAACTCGAAAAAATGCTCAAGCACAATTTGAGTCACGACCTCGACAACAACCGCAAGCGCATCGCCACCCTGCTCTCAAGCGAGATATTGAAACGCTATTATTTCGACAAGGGCGAGATTGAAAATTCGCTCAACGACGATGAATCGCTCGACAAGGCCAAAGAGATATTTGACAAGGCTGGCGAATATGCCAAGATTCTCAACCTGAAGGGCAAAAAAGTGCCTATGGGACACCCCATTGCAACACCCAAAAGCAAAAAGGGGAAAAAAACTAAAAATTAAGACACACACATTTTCAACTATTCAACTATTGTGACTTTAGCAGAACTATGTGACCTCTTCAATAGCAAAGCGCGCCTTGCGGCTGTGAGCCAAATGGTGAGCAACCAGCAAAATCGTGTGATTGCTATCGATCGACTTGCGGGGTCGGCGGCGGCCATGCTCTTGGCTCGACTTCCACAACTCAACGCCCCCTATCTTGTCATAGCCAACGATCTCGACGAGGCCGGATACATCTACCACGACTTGTGCCAAATCAATGGCGAGCACACGACTCTCATTTTCCCCTCGGGCTATAAACGCGACATCAAATATGGGCAAATCGATGCTCCAAGCGAGATATTGCGCACCGAGGTGCTCAACCAGTGGTATAGCAACGACAAGTTGCATTGCGTGGTCACCTACCCCGAAGCTCTTGCCGAGAAAGTGGCATCGCGTGCCACCATCGACAGCACCACCATAGGCTTGCAAGTGGGCAATAGCATCGACTTGAGCGACACAGGCGTGAAGTTGCGCGAATTTGGATTTCAACAGGTCGACTATGTGTATGAGCCGGGACAGTTTGCCATTCGCGGCTCTATTCTCGACGTGTTTTCGTTCAGCAACGAGTTGCCCTATCGCATCGACTTTTTTGGCGATGAAATCGACAGTATTCGCACCTTTGACGTTGAAACTCAACTCAGCCGCGAAAAGCTCGACAACATCAGCTTGCTCAACAACAATGCCGAGGCCAACCAGCAAGGTTCCTCGCTCCTCGAATACATCGAGCCGAGCACTCTGCTTGTGTGCCGTGATGTGGAGTGGCTCAAAAGTCGCATCAAGGCCATTGGCGACGAGACCATGTCGGCAAGCACAATCGTGGCAGGAGAGGGCGACACCGAGGCCATGAAAAAAGTGGTTGAGGTCGAAAAATTTATCGAAGTCATCGACTCTTTTCGCCGCATCGACATCAATGCTGGCGAGAGTCACAACACAAGCAATGCCAAACTCTCCCTGCACTGCTCTCCACAAGGCATCTATCACAAAAATTTTGACCTCATCGCCTCATCGCTCAACGATTTCATTGCCAAGGGCTATCAAATCATGATATTGAGCGATAGTCGCAAGCAAATCGAGCGCCTGCGCGTGATATTTGACGACCGTGGCGATAACATCAACTTCACTGCCGTAGAAAAGACCCTGCATGAGGGATTTGTCGACGACGACATGAAGCTGTGTGTATTTACCGACCACCAAATCTTTGACCGCTTCCACAAATACAGCCTGAAAAGCGACCGAGCCCGTTCGGGCAAACTCGCCCTTTCGCTCAAAGAGCTGAACGCCATTGAGGTGGGCGACTACATTGTGCACGAAGACCATGGCATAGGCAAATTTGGCGGACTGGTGCGCACCAAAATCAACGGCACCATGCAAGAGATGATTAAACTCACCTACTTGAATGGCGACATTATATTTGTGTCGATTCACGCCTTGCACAAGCTGTCGAAATATCGAGGCAAAGAGGGCGTTGAACCACGACTGAACAAACTGGGAGGTGGCGCATGGAACAAAATGAAGGCACGCACCAAGAGCAAGCTCAAAGACATTGCCCGCGACCTCATCAAGCTCTATGCCAAGCGCCGCGAAGAAAATGGGCATGCCTTTAGCCCCGACGGCTATCTGCAACAAGAGTTGGAAGCCTCGTTTATCTATGAAGACACCCCCGACCAGCTCAAAGCCACCCAAGCCGTGAAGGCCGACATGGAGCGCAATCGCCCCATGGATAGGCTCGTGTGTGGCGACGTGGGCTTTGGCAAAACCGAAATAGCCATTAGAGCCGCTTTCAAGGCTGCCACCGATGGCAAACAAGCGGCCGTGCTGGTGCCCACCACGGTACTTGCCTTTCAACACTATCACACCTTTAGTGACCGTCTCAAGGATTTTCCCGTGAGGGTCGACTATCTCACCCGTGCCCGCAAACCCAAAGAGGTGAAACAACTGCTTGCCGACCTTGCCGAAGGCAAAATCGACATCATCATTGGCACTCACAAACTCATTGGCAAAACCGTGAAATTTCACGACTTGGGCATCTTGATTATCGACGAGGAGCAAAAGTTTGGCGTGTCGACCAAAGAAAAACTCAAGCAACTCAAAACCAATGTCGACACACTCACCATGTCGGCAACCCCCATTCCACGCACCCTGCAATTCTCGCTCATGGGCGCGCGCGACTTGAGTGCCATCAACACGCCCCCTCCCAATCGCTACCCCATTCTCACTTCGGTCAACTCGCTCGACGACGACATTCTTGCCGAAGCCCTCAACTTTGAACTATCGCACAACGGGCAAGTGTTTTTTGTGAACAACCGCATTGAGCAGTTGCCCACACTCGAAAACATGATTCACCGTGTGGTGCCCGATGCTCGCGTGGTGGTGGGACACGGACGACTCGACCCCGAAGAGCTCGAAAAACGCATCATTGCCTTTGCCAATCACGACTACGACATTTTGCTGGCAACCACTATCATTGAGAGTGGTATCG
Source organism: uncultured Prevotellaceae bacterium (assembly GCA_947254205.1). Taxonomy (GTDB): domain Bacteria; phylum Bacteroidota; class Bacteroidia; order Bacteroidales; family Muribaculaceae; genus Sodaliphilus. Next base: position 10,276 of record CAMYCE010000035.1, on the reverse strand, counting down.
ACATGCCCAACGTCAACACCATCATCATCAACAACGCCGAGAACTATGGGTTGAGCGACCTGCACCAATTGCGTGGCCGAGTGGGGCGTAGCAATCGCAAGGCCTTTTGCTACCTCATGGTGCCAGCTGGCAAACCACTCACCCCCGTTGCACGTCGACGACTGCAAGCCATTGAGAGCTTCAGCGACTTGGGAGCGGGTATTCACATTGCCATGCAAGACCTCGACATTCGGGGCGCCGGCAACCTGCTGGGAGCCGAACAAAGCGGTTTTATCGCCGATTTAGGCTATGAAACCTACCAAAAGATACTCAAAGAAGCTGTTTTGGAACTAAAAACCGAAGAATTTGCCGATACTTTCGAAGAACAAGCATCGGAACAATCGCAGATTTCAGAAGAAGACACCCTATATGTGACCGATTGCACCATCGACACCGACCTCGAACTCATGTTTCCTGCCACCTATGTTCCACAAGAGAGCGAGCGCATCAACCTGTATCGCGAACTCGATGCCATGGAGAATGAGCAACAAATCGAGGAATTTGAAGCAAGACTGCGCGACCGATTTGGCGAAATTCCCGACATGGCTAAAGAACTGATGCGCATTGTGCCAGTAAGGCGCATAGCCCGCACTTTGGGCATCGAAAAAATTGTCTTAAAGGGACAGCAAATGTATATTTATTTTGTGGGCGAGGAAAACAAAGCCTACTATCAGTCAAAAGCCTTTGGGCGATTGCTCAACTATGTGCAACAACACCCCGCACGTTGCATCTTGCGTCAAGTGAACGACCGGCGCAGCATTCGCATCGACAAGGTGACCACCGTGTTGCAATCGCTCGACATCATGCGAGCCATTGCTGCAACCGATGCCATTTAGGTTGTGGGTATCACAGTCCAGTGAAGTGGAATGAGGGCTTTCACGTCAACATCATTGCCCCAACAATTGGGAGCTATCACTATTTTATCGTCGTGCACATTGAGCCAGGCTGCCCACCAGCTCACAAGAGTTGCCGCCATGATGTGATGATGGGCATGATAGAGATAGGGCAACAAGGTGGTTTCTTTATCGGCAGGATAGTTAATAACATCGTGCTGAGCACCCTGAAACTCTAAATGAGCGTTCACCCACTCCACTTGTGTGGTGAACACATAGAAATGCACATCGGTCTCCGATGAGAGCACATTGGCAATCGCCCAGTTATAATAGTCGGCAGTGCAAGTGTTGTCTTTGCTCTCTGGCTCGTGCACATGAATGACCACTGCGTTTTCTTGACTCAACATAGTAATCATTTTGCGCGACGAGGCAGGCAATTGATTGGCAGGCACAGTGAAAGCCTCTCGCAAGTCCTGCTCAATGTGCCCAAAATAATGACAATCAAGCCAATGGCCAGCAAAATAAGTGTCGGTGAGCTGAAAAACCGAAGAATCGACACGACTGCACCTATCTTCAAGCAGCACATTGCCCTTGGGCTTGCAAAACATCGACTTCATGCGATTCATGAAGCCACTTTTTCCAAAATGAGCCAACTGCTCGGGAGTCGCTACCAAAAAATGCGGCAACTTGAAGCGATATTTAATCCACTTGTCTTGGGGCACATCGAGGCGTGCATGGGCATCGTGGCGACACAATTCAAGATAGAAAGCATATTGAAACATTTGCTGTGCAGTAGAACCGCTTATTTTCACAATATTCATAGCCAGTTATTGATTAGAACCACAAGAAAAAATGCTCAATCTGTAATTTTGATGAAGCAACAATAAGTCCCACTTTTTCGTTGGTGAAAGTTTGCCCAAACGCCAACTCACTCTTGCATTTTTCAAAGAGAGAAGCCATTTTTTTATTGTTATTGAGATTACACATCACAATCACACCCTCTTGGGCAATCACATCATGTAGCAATTTAACAACCCAAGCATTTTCTTGCTCATTGGGCAAGCTATTGAGCAACACAAAGGGGCGATTTGTAGCCTCGGCAACAGCCCCTTGATATTCGGCACTTGCCACCTGCAAATCATAGTAGCAATCGATTTGCTCAATAAAAGGTTGCAACACCTGCCCTATCACAGGATAATCGCTCAAATGAGGCTCATAGAGAAACAACGACGTGTCGCTCGACACTGCGAGCATCGAAGCCGACGAAATGCCATAGGTGGTGCCTATCTGCAAAATGTGGCTGGGTTTAAAGAAATTGGTGATGCGAAATAGCATCTTGGCCTCTTTAAACGAAATGACATGAGGGTGGCGAAAATGATGCCTGATGGCAACGATCACGGCATGGCGCAATTCTTCGATATATTCGTAGCTATAATAGGGCAATCGCTCACGCAACACATTTTTCACAAAATTGAATGCAAAGGGCGAGTGTATGCCATATCCGGCACTGCGATGGTGCCGGCTCAATGCTGTGCGATAGCGATGAATGCGTCCCACAATGCCCAATTCAATTTTAAGCTACGGTTTCATCGACGTTTTTCGGGCGTCTACCCATCACTATGGGCACCACAATGGCGGCAATCACACCCAAGAAAATCAACAAGATTGCACCCTTGGCCACGCCATCGGTGGTGTCGACTTCTTGAGGCTTGAAAGTCATGACGATGTTGTGATCGCCGGCAGGAACCCTGAGAGCACGCAACACATAGTTCACGCGCCCCAGTTGCACATCTTTGCCATCAATGGTCACATTCCAGCCCCATGGGAAGTAAATTTCACTCAACACCGCCACGCCACCTTGGGCACTGTGGCTATGGAAAGAGAGGCGATTGGGGGCATAGGAAGTTTCTATGATCGTGTCGCCGGGCGAAGTTGCAGTGGCATTGCCCAAAACCGAGGCAAATTGCTTATTGGCAACAGCATGATGGGCGGCATTGAAGTTGTCGAGAAATTTCATTTCCTCGTCGGCGTTGTTCACATAGGTGAGACTATCAACAAACCAAGCATTGCCCAGCGCAGCAGGATTGAGAATGGCTGTGTTGGGGTCGACAATGATGTATTTGGTGTTCAACATGTTCCACACGCTCATTTTGTCGAAGTCGATTGCTCCTTGCTGTGTTTGAGCAATGTTGAGCCTTCCATTTTTGGTGAGTTGTCGCTCAAGCAAGTCGTTGAAACGCACCAACTTGGCTGGGTGATAACCGCCCACCGTCTTGTGATAATAGGAAGCATTGCCCGACATGAAGCCTTGCACATCGAGCACTCGATAGTTTTGGGCAGTGTCTTTGAGCACTTGCACATCGGCAGGGCGTTTTTCAAAATTCACTGGTTTCAAGTCATATTTCGACACAAACGAGTCTTGATTGATGTAACGCTTGTTCACGGCATACATGTCGATCATCACCACCAGAGCCACAAGCAAGGTAGCCACAGCAGCATCGACTTTGACATATCGCTTGAGATAGGCATATATAATCACAAAGCCCACGACAATAATCGCCAAGCTACGCCAAGCATCGGCACTCACCATGGCAGCGCGCACGGCATCGATGGTGGGTCGCAGGGTCGCAGGTTCTTGCTGCAGTTGAGCCTTAATTGAGTCGTAGGTCTGCTGGTCGGCAGCAGTGAAATTGGCAAACAAGCCGGGCATCACGGCAAACAGCAAGCACAAGCCTGCACTGATGCCAAAGGTGGCAAAAAGTGCTTTTTGATGCTTTTTCAAGAAATCGTCGTCGCTAAACATCTCCTTCACTGCCAGCACAGCCATGAGTGGCATGGTGAACTCGGCAATCACAAGAATGCTCGACACCGTGCGAAACTTATTGTAGAGAGGGAAATAGTCGACAAACAAACTGGAGAGCCACATCATGTTGTGCCCCCACGAGAGGAATATCGACAAGAGTGTCACAGCAAGCAGTGCCCATTTAATGGGACCTTTCACCACCACACAGCCCAGCAAGAAGAGTGCACAAATGAGTGCACCCACATACACGGGTCCGTTGGTCATGGGTTGATCACCAAAATATTGTGAAAAATAGGGCATGCACTGACTATCCACAGGATTCATCTCGCCCTTGCTCATCATGTCTTGTGCCTTGCCCGTTTGGTCGAGGGTCATGGGCATGTTCACGATTTGACTTGGGTCTTGGTCGCTCTTGGTGGGTTTCAATGAGGCTCCACCTTGCACATTGGGCACCATGAGCGTGAAGGTTTCTCCCTTGCCATAGCTCCACTGTGTGATATATTCTTTGCTCAACCCCCCACTGCGAGCTTCAACACCGCCCTTAGAGGCTTGGCCATCGCCACCATCGGAGAGGTCGGAGTGCCCTCCACGCATGGTTTCTTTGGCATATTTATAGCTCATATAGAGGTTGGGAGCATTGGAAGCCAAAGCCAGTCCTCCTGCCACCATGAGCACAGCAGTTGCGATGCCCCAGCGAGCCACTGTTTTCTCTTTGATGGCTATGCACAGATAGGCCACCATGAGTGCCACTATCACAAAACCAAAATAATAGGACATCTGCACATGGTTGGACATGAGTTGCAGTGCACCAAACAAAGCTGCCAAGGCACCACCAGCAAGCCACTTGCCACGATAGCACAGCACCACACCCGCTATTGTGGGTGGAATGTAGCACAAAGTGAGCAATTTCCAAATGTGGCCAGCCCCCATGATAATGAAAAAGTAGCTCGAAAAGCCATAGCCCACGGCTCCCAGCACGGCATAATACCACTTCATGTCGAAGGCCAACATCAAGATAAAGAAGCCCAGCATGAGCATGAATAGCCAGCTCACAGGGTCGGGCGTGCCCAAAAACTTGAGCGAATAAATTTTGCTCACCATTCCCAGCATGGAGCTGCTATCATAGGAAGGGTTAATTTGAAATGAGGGCATACCGCCAAACATGGCATTGGTCCAGCGCGAAACCTCGCCAGTGCTCTCCTTGAACTGTTGAATCTCATGTCCAATTGCCTGCCCCTGCATCACATCGCCAGGTTGCATCACATCGCCCTGCACATCGCCGGGGTAGAAATAAATCCACGAAATCACAACAAAAGTGATTGCCGAAATGAGAAATGTGACCACCGATTTCACATTAACAAAACCCAATGGGCTTTTATCTTGCTTCTTTTCCATGTGTTGAGTAAAGAATTTAGAAATTTCCAATTTTTCAGGCAGTAAAATTACACATTTTCCTCGGTTCCTCCAAAAACCTTATCTTTGCAGTTGCGTTTATGACAACAGATGGCGAAACACAACATGTGGTAGAGCAATATTTGGCTCATTTGAAGTTTGAGAAAGGTCTCTCAAGCAACACTGCCGTGGGCTATTGCGAAGACGTGACCAAGTTGCTCGACTATATATCACAAGAAGGGCTGACACTCAAGCAAGTGAACTGCGACGACCTCAACAATTTTGTGTGCGCCTTGCAAGACTTGGGCATAGGAGCACGATCGCAAGCACGCATCATTTCGGGCATCAAAAGTTTCTTTAAATTTCTTGTCATTGAAAACCACATCGAGTCCAACCCCACCGTGTTGTTGCCCACCCCCAAAATAGGGCGACACCTGCCCGAAGTGCTCACTATCGACGAAATCGACCGCATGATTGAGTGCATCGACATGAGCAAAGCCGAGGGACAACGCAATCGAGCCATCATCGAAACCCTGTATGGCTGTGGATTGCGAGTGAGCGAACTGGTAAACCTCAAGCTGTCGCAAGTGTTTTTTGACGAAGAATATATTGTGGTTGAGGGCAAAGGCGACAAGCAGCGGCTTGTGCCCATCGACACTGTGGCACTGGAGCAAATTGGGCTTTATATCGAGCACACAAGGAGCAACATGGTTGTGAAACGAGGCAACGACGACATTTTATTTTTGAACCGTCGTGGAGCAAGGCTAACACGGGTGATGGTGTTTTATATCATCAAGCAGCTGTGTGAGTTGGCAGGAATACGCAAAACTGTGAGCCCCCACACCCTGCGCCACTCCTTTGCCACCCACTTGCTCGAAGGCGGGGCCAACTTGCGCGCCATTCAGCAAATGCTGGGGCACGAGAGCATCACCACTACCGAGATTTATGTGCACATCGACCGCCACCGGTTGCGCAACGAGATTCTACAGCATCACCCCCGCTATCTCATGCACAAAGATTGACACGTCACCCACTTGTGTAAACAAGCGATTTACACTAACTTTGCCAGCACAATAACACATATAATAATAACTACAATTCACACACACACTTTGCAGATGAGAAAATCGGGGCGCAACAATCAGCACAGGCAACCCACATGGCGAGCCAACATTCAAAAATTTAAAATCAAAGAAAATTCCACACTGCTCAACGCAGCCATCTCGATACTCAAAGATCACAGTGCCAGCAAGGTGAAGTCGATGCTCAAGCATCACCAACTGGCCGTGGGCGGAGTGCCGAGTTCGCAATTTGACCGCCCTGTGAATTGTGGTGACGAATTGTGGGTGAACTTTCACGGAGCTTTCAACATTTTTTCACACCCCAAAATCAAGCTCATCTATGAAGACAACGACATCATGGTCGTTGACAAAGGCTATGGCATGCTCTCTACTGCTGCCGGAGGCGACACCAAGAGCGACACGGTGTTTAACGTGTTGCGTCGCTATGTGAAGACCGGCAGTGAGCACGCACGCGTGTACGTTGTGCACCGCCTCGATCGCGATACATCGGGCCTCATGATACTGGCTCGCACTGCCAAGGCACGCGAGGTGATGCTCAGCAATTGGAATAAAATCATTTTGGAACGCAAATATGAGGCTATTGTAGAGGGGCGTGTGGCCGAAGACCGAGGGCTTGTGCAAAACTACCTCTATGATGCCGACAACTATGAGGTGAAATCGAGCGAAAACCCCGACGAGGGCGTACTTGCCAAGACTCGCTACCGCACCCTCGACCGAGGTAGCCGCTATAGTCGTGTTGAACTCTCGCTCAACACGGGGCACAAAAACCAGTTGCGTGTGCACATGAAAGACTTGGGGCACCCCATATGTGGCGACCGAAAATATGGCGGGCACAGCAACCCCCTGCATCGTCTTGCCCTTCATGCCACCAAGCTGGGCTTCACCCACCCCATCACTGCCGAGGAGATGCACTTTGAGTCGCCAGTGCCCGAAAACTTTCTTTCTCTCATCGAATAACTGGCTCTGTGCAAGAGCCTAAATAGGCGAAAAACCAAGGGGCAAATTGCTTGTTTTTAAAAAAAACATTACTTTTGTAAAAATAATTGCCTTTGTGATGTAACATTTACACCCCTTTTTGCGTCTATATCAATAAAGACAACAAAACACGAAAAAAGAAACTATACTTTAAATTATAAAAACTACTTTTTTTTATGAAACTCAAAAAACTCTTAGTAGTTGCCGTTGCTCTCGTGGGTGGATTCACCTCGATGAGTGCACAAGGCATGCCCCCAATTCCAGTTGACACAGCTGTTCACACTGGCAAATTGGCCAACGGCCTCACCTACTATGTTCGCTACAACAACTATCCTGAGCATCATGTAAACTTCTACATTGCTCAACGTGTGGGATCGTTGCAAGAAGAAGAAAGCCAGCGTGGTTTGGCTCACTTCCTTGAGCACATGTGCTTCAACGGCACTCAAAACTATCCCGGCAATGGCGTGATCGACTACACCCGCAGCCTTGGTGTGGAATTTGGTCGCGACTTGAATGCCTACACCGGTATCGACCAAACTGTTTATAACATCAACGATGTGCCCTCAACCCGTCAAAGTGCCCTCGACTCGTGCTTGCTCATTCTCAAAGACTGGAGCAATGGCTTGTTGCTCGAAGACAAAGAAATTGACGAGGAGCGTGGCGTGATTCACGAAGAGTGGCGCATGCGCCTCACAGCCAACCAACGCATGTTTGAGCGCAACCTCGAGACCCTCTATCCTGGTACAAAATATGGCAAGCGCATGCCCATTGGCTTGATGAGCGTGGTCGACGGTTTCAAATACAACGAATTGCGCGACTACTACCACAAGTGGTATCACCCCGACAACCAAGCCATTATTGTGGTGGGCGACATCGATGTGAACCACACAATCGCCAAAATCAAAGAACTCTTTGGCCCAATTCCTGCTGCTCCTGCCACAGCTCCCAAGGTAGAAGACATTCCTGTGCCCGACAATGCAGCTCCCATCATTGTGGTTGACAAAGACAAGGAGCAACAATATAGCATTGTGCAACTCATGTTCAAGCACGATCCCTATCCCGAAAGCGAGAAGGGCAACATCATGTATATGGCCGACCAATATGCCAAGCAAATGATTTCAAGCATGCTCTATCAACGCTTCACCGAGAAAGCTCAAGAGCCCGATTGCCCCTTCATTCAAGCTGGTGGCTATGATGGCCAATACATCATGTCGAAGACCAAAGATGCCTTCACCGTGTTCACTTTGCCCAAAGAAGGCAAAACCACCGAGGCCTTGCAAGCTGCCACCGAAGAGGTGTTGCGTGCTGTGAAATTTGGCTTCACTGCCACCGAATATGAGCGTGCCAAGGCCGACTACCTGAGCAATCTTGAAAAGCAATACAACAACCGCAACAAGATTTCTAACGAAACCTATGGTCGTGGTTATGCTTCCAACTATTTGAGCAAAGAGCCCATGAGCTCAATCGAAACCGATTACCAAATCATGAACATGCTTGTGCCTCAAATCCCTGTTGAACTCATCAACGAGCAAATGAAGGAACTCATCAGCATGACCGACACCAACGTGGTTGTGATGAACTTCAACCAAGAAAAAGAAGGTGCTGTTTATCCCACCGTGGCAAGCCTCAAGGGTGCTCTCGATGCTGCCCACGCTGCCAAGCTCGAAGCCTATGTCGACAATGTGAAGCAAGAGCCTCTCATGACCGAGATGCCCAAAGCTGGCAAGATTGTGAAAGAAACCACCAACGACAAAATGGGTTACAAGGAACTCACCCTGAGCAATGGTGCCAAGGTTATTCTCAAGAAAACCAACTTCAAAGACGACCAAATCATCTATGAAGCCGAGTCTAAGGGTGGTAGCTCACTCTATGGCAAAGCCGACTGGGCCAACTGCGCCCTCTTTGATGGAGTGATTGAATCGAGCGGTTTGGGCAACTTCAGCACCACCGAACTCTCGAAGGCTCTGGCTGGCAAGAATGCCAACGTGAACCTCTCGCTCAGCACATCTTATGAGCGCCTGAACGGTAACTCAACCAAAAAGGACCTCGAAACTTTGTTCCAACTCAACTACCTCTACTTCACTAAAATCAACAAAGACCAAAAGAGCTATGACAACCTCATGACTCAACTTGCGACTGTGTTGAAAAACAAGGGCTTGCATGCCGAGAGTGTATTTAGCGACTCGATCAACTACACAATCAACAACCACAACTGGCGCGACAAACCCTTCAATGCCGAAGACTTGAAGAATGTGAACTATGACCGCATTCTGCAAATCGCCAAAGAGCGCACAGCCAACGCTGGCGACTTCACCTTCTACTTTGTGGGTAGCTTCGACGAAGCAACCATCAAGCCCCTCATCGAGCAATACATTGCTTCGCTCCCCGGCACCAAAGCCAAAGAAAACTGGAAAAACGTGCAAGAATATCCAGCTGGCAAGCTTGTGAACCAATTCACCCACAAGATGGAAACTCCCAAGCCCATGGCCCGCATGTATTGGTACAACACCAAGGTGCCCTACACGCTTGAAAACTCTATCAAGGCTCAAGTGGTGGGCAAGATTCTCGACAAGCGTTATTTGCAACAAATTCGCGAAAAAGAAAGTGCCGCCTACTCTCCCGGTGCTGGTGGTGGCGCACGCCTCACAGGCGACCTGCCCTATACCTTCGTGGCTGGCATGTGCCAAATGAAGCCCGAAAAGAAAGACATCGCCATCAAACTCATGCGCGACGAAATGACCAATATTGCCAAGACTGTTGACGCTGCAACTCTCAAAGACATCAAGGCTGCTATGCTCAAAGATGCCGATGAAAGCAGCAAAGAAAATGGCTACTGGTTGAATGCATTGAGCATGTATGTGAGCCGTGGCATCGACACCCACTCGCAATACCAAAACATTGTGAAGAGCCTCACTCCTGCAAGCATTTCTAAGTTTGCCAAAGACGTGATTCTCAAAGGCGACCATGTAGAAATCATCATGCTTCCCAAAGAATAATCAATCCACGATTATACTGCTCAACAGGGTTATGTTGCAACGGCAATATAGCCCCCTGTTGTTTTAATGCTTGCTACAGCAACGGCTCCTTATGCCCAAGAAATAAACCCAAATCGGTCATTAGGTCGCAATAAGAAAATATCTTAGGCTTTTCCT
>CAMYCE010000034.1 GCA_947254205.1 uncultured Prevotellaceae bacterium | reverse complement strand
GTACTAAAGTCAACTAAATATCAATTTAGGTGATTTTATAGTTGTTTTTGGAATCTAAAAAAGTCCATAGGCAATAGAATAAGTTGAAAATGTGACCCACGAATAGAACTTTTTTAGCCTTTGTTTCTAAAAAATCTATTTGAACCTTCCAGTGTTGGCAGACTGTTGCTATGGCACAGGCATCCACACACACACTCAAAAATGCGTATAGACAATTGAATGGAATAATAATTCAACAAGTTAAAAATATCATTAATATGGGACTATTCAATTCATTTAAAGAAAAGGTGCTCAATGAATTTATCGACATCATTGAGTGGACCGACGACAGCAACGACACAATGATTTGGCGTTTTCCACGCTATCAATCCGAGATTAAGAATGGCGCACAGCTCACAGTGCGCGAAACCCAAGTGGCAGTACTTGTCAACGAGGGTCAGTTTGCCGACGTGTATCAACCCGGCCGCTATGAGCTCACTACCCAAAACATGCCCATTCTCACCACCATCAAGGGGTGGAAATATGGCTTCAACTCGCCATTTAAGGTCGACGTTTATTTTGTAAACACCAAGCAATTTCTCAACATGCGTTGGGGCACAGCCAATCCCATCATGTTGCGCGACCCAGAGTTTGGCCCCATACGCATGCGAGCCTTTGGCTCCTATTGCTTCAAAATTCAGAGCGATCCCACCAAGTTTATGAAAAATGTGGGGGGCACCGATGGTCATTTCACTACCGAAGAGGTGAGCGAGCAACTACGCAACTTTGTGATCACCAAGTTCACCGACTACTTGGGCGAATCAAAGGTGGCCGCTCTCGACCTCGCTTCCAACCTCAATGAGTTTTCTCAAGCACTCACCGAGGGGCTGAAAGATGACTTCGACGAATATGGCATCGACCTCACCAAATTCCTCATCGAGAACATTTCGCTCCCCGAAGCTGTCGAAGAAGCTCTCGATCGTCGCACAAGCATGGGCATCATTGGCAACATGAACAGCTACACCCAAATGCAATTTGCCGACTCTCTCAAAGACTCGGCCAACAACCCCAATGGTGGAGGCGGTGGACTGGCCGGCAATGCTATGGGAGCAGGCATGGGGCTGGCCATGGCACAGCAAATGACACAACAAATGATGCAACCCCAAATGCAGCAACAAGCACCCCAGATGCAACAACAGGCACCACAAATGGCTCCTCCACCACCCATGCCCCAACAAGCAAGCTACTATGTGGCAGTGAATGGAGCTCAACAAGGGCCATTTGACATGCAACAACTGCAACAGATGGCACAACAAGGCCAACTCACGGCTCAGAGCATGGTGTGGACCCAAGGCATGCCTGCATGGGCAACCGCCGGCACAGTGCAAGCGCTGGGGTCACTCTTTGTGAGCAACACTCCCCCACCCATGCCACCAGCCCAGTAATCAACTATTCCTTCACAACATAGGTTATTCCTGCCTTTGAGCAGGAATAACCTATCAAAAAAGCAACCATAAATTGAAATCGGTATGGAAGAAAACAACAATGCTGCTCAACCCAATCAGCAGCAAGAAAAAAAGATAGTAAACGATGCCAAGCAGATGAAATGTGCTGCTTGTGGTGGCATGATGCGATTTTCGCCACGAAGTGCCAATCTCAAATGCATTTATTGCGGACAAGAGCAAAAAATCGATCTCACACCAGTGCCCCTCAAAGGCAACGACTATGAACACTGGGCCCACGCTGCCCAAGTGCAAGATTGCCAAGAAATTGCTCCGGTCAACGAAATCAAGTGCCACCAGTGTGGTGCCACCACCACGATACCCGAGCATGTGACGTCGGCTTCGTGCCCCTTTTGTGGCACAAGCCTTATTCTCACCGAAGCCCACTCCTCGCGATTCTGGAAGCCCGAATACATCTTGCCCTTTGCCATCGAGAAGCTACAAGGCATGGAGGCCTACAAGAAATGGCTGGGCAGTCGATGGTTTTTGCCCTCGCAAGTGAAAAAAAACGGAGTAGACCCCGAAGCTTTCAAGGGCATCTACATGCCCTATTGGGCCTATGATGCCTTCACCCACACCACCTATCAAGGAGAGCGAGGAGAGCGACACACCCGCACCGTGCAACGCGACGGCAAAGAGGAAACCGAGTCCTACATCGAGTGGTATGACACATGGGGAGAGGTTGATGTTGACTTCGACAATGTGCTGGTGCCTGCCTCCAACACTTTTCCCCCTCAAATGCTGAAAGGACTCAAGCAATGGGACTTGGACAACTGCGTGAAATATAGCGAAGATTTCTTGAGCGGATTTGTAACCGAGCTCTATCAAAAAGACTTCAAGCAAGCCTATCAAGAAGCCAAAGACGAGATGGACGATGTGATTGACAATGCCATCAGGCGTGACATTGGTGGGGCTGAACAACGCATCAACTCGCACAACACCACAGTCGAAGATCTCGCATTCAAGCATTTGCTACTGCCCGTGTGGATTAGCTCATTTCGCTATAACGACAAGCTCTACCAGTTTGTAGTGAATGGTCGCACCGGTGAAGTGGAAGGCGAGTTCCCATTGAGCAAGGCTAAGATTGCAGCCACCATTGTAGCAGCAGTGATTGCAATCATAATTCTCTATTACTTAACAAGATAATAAAGAAATATTTAACTATTAAAAAATAAGAAAGCAATGAAAAAAATCTGTCTATTGGCAATTGTTGCCACCCTATTCATGGTGAGCACATCGTGCAACAAGTCACAAAATGCCGAACAATCATCAACCGAAATGGCCGACGAGTCGTCCTACAAGAATAGTCCTGCCATGAAACTCCTTGAGAGTGTAGAATTCACCAAAGAGGGGCTTGTGAGCATGATCAAGAGCAAAACACGCCTCACCGATGTGGAATATGAAGCTCTGTTGCTTGCCTATTCTAAAGTGGGCATCGACAAAGAAGATCTCACGCTCGACGACAACCCCATTGGTTCAGCTCGCGACGAAATTTTCCAAAACCATGAACTCCCCGACAATGCCGAGGAAGTGGAGCGCAAACTCCTCACCTGCCCCTATCCTCAAGTGCGAGGCTACATCATGGGCACAGTGACATCGCTCTTTGGTGTGAGCGACGCCAACATCAAAGAAGTGATGCAAGTGCTCAAAAAAGAGAAAGACCCCTATGTGATTAAATGTGGCATCGATGCTTTGAGCAACGAGATGAAAAATGCCGACGTGGCCGAATACATTCTCTCTAAAATCGACCATGAGAGTGCCCCCGTGCGCGAAGAGTGTGCCAATGCCATTGGCAACTCGTGGAGCGTGGGCGTGAAAGGCGTGAAAGAAGCCACCCTCAAGCTCATGGCCGACAAAGACTTAAATGTGAAAAAAGCCATCTACAGCCGTTGCGGTAAACTTTATGACGAGACCTTGATTCCCGAACTTTCCAAAGTGCTCAACGACCCCAATCAAAGCGACCTGCACAGCGATGCCATGGAGAGTCTCTACACCATGTGGTATGACTTTCCCTTCCATGAGCACTACAGCAAGGCGGCTTTTGACGCCACAATGGCCTATCTCAAAAAAACGCCTCGCAGCGAGAAGCAACCCTACTGGACAACAGTGGGACGGTTGCAACATCAAAATAGCAACAAATATCCTGCTTGGGCTCAAAAAGCCACCTATTTCAAGCCCAAAGAATTTGTTGCAGTGATGGTCGAAATTGCCAAAGATGCCAATGCCAACTGGCTGGGACGCAATGGCGCTGTGAAAGTAATTGCTCAAATCGGAAGCAAAGACGACTTGCGCAAACTCAAACAAGCCATCAACGCCAATGCTGCCGACAGCAAAAAAGACTTGGTGTTGGAAACTATTGATGAAAATTTATAATTTATAAGTAACTTTGTATCCTCAACACTTCTTTTTTTCCACATGAAAAATGGAGAAAAGGGGCATTGAGGATACAATATTATGTTATTATGCTTAAAATCAACCGTTTCCACACAACACTACTCGCGCTCATTGCCGCCACCATCATGGCAGTGGGGGCAACAGCACAAAAAAAAGAAGCCAACCGCATGTGCAACAAGGGTGATGGCTCTTTTATCGTGATTTCAAAAAAAGACCTGAATCTGCGGGTTTATCGGGCACAAAAGGGCGACACCACTTTGCTGGCCGAGTTTCCTGCCTGCTTGAGCCGTGCCAAGGGCAACAAGCAACGACGTGGCGACATGAAAACTCCCGAATCGCCCCAAGGCAAGCCCTTTCACATCACAATGATTCAAGATGCCTCCAACTGGAAACACGATTTTCACGATGGCCGTGGCAGCATCTTGTCATATGGTCACTGGTTTTTGCGACTTGCCACTCCGGGGCACAGTGGCATTGGCATTCATGGCAGCACGGGCAATCGTGAGAGCGTGCCAGGGCGCGACAGTGAAGGGTGCATCAGGTTGCTCGACGAAGACATCATCATTCTCAAAGAGCAATATGCCTATGTGGGCATGCCCGTCATCATCAAGCATGAAAACGAGGGACTTTATCGATGGGAACAAAAAATTGAGAATAAACTAAAATAGCAATATCCATTCAACACAAAACTTAATCTTTAACTACAACATGAGAAGAATATATGTAATAGCAATTGTTGCGATTATTGCTATAGCAACAAGCTTCAATGCAACTGCACAACAAGAAAAAAGAATCAAGGTGACAGGCAACCGTGTCTACATTCGCATCAACCCAAGCACTACCGGAGACTATCTTGTCAACGAAGAGGATATGCCGGTATTTGCCTATAAAAACGATACATTCACGTGGACTGGCGAAATCATTCAAGGTTTCTATGAAATCAAGTTGGGATATAACTTCTACTACATCTCGGGCAAATATGTGAAACAACTTGCTCGAGTTCCCGCCACACTGCCCGACTATGTGGAAGTGACAGGCACCAACGTGCGACTCAGGCTCGCACCATCGCTCAAGAGCAAAACCTTCACCAATGGTGCAGGCCAAAACATGTGGCCCAGCAAGGGCGAATGGCTCAAGTGCTTAGGACAAAAAGGCGATTTTTGGAAAGTTTCCTATGCCGGTTATGTGGTTTATATCTCAAAAAAATACACCAAGGCAAGATTTCAATAAAAAAGCCCCATATTTATAACTTGATGAAAATACCCCTCGGCAATCTCTTTAGTGAGAAGTCGAGGGGTATTGATGTGTATTGTTTTCAACCAACTTGTGGGTTTATTTCACCACAACCACCATGGTGAGCATAAAAAATATATAATTTTTCACACACATACACAGCAAAAAGCAATATTTTAACACTACTTTGGGTTAAACCCAAATCGGTCATTAGGCCGCATGAAGATAATATTTTGGGCTTTTCTTCATCTTTGCCATTTATTTTGGTTCTTTTTGACTGTTTTTTCGGTTGTTTAGCCCGCTAAACGCCCTCAAAATCAATCAAAAACTCCTCAAAATAAATTGTCAAATACCAAGAAACCTAATGCCCGATTTGGGTTAAAACAGCCCTCTGTCTCCCAATTGGCAACCTTGCACTCCACCTAAATATCAAAAAAAACAGTAACTTTGTAGATTAAACAATAGCTCCTGCTAAGGGGGCGAAGGGGTCTTTGCTGTTTCAAGCGTTGATAGCCCCACTTGTTTTTAACTAATTGTACACACCACCCTGCACACTCACCAAAAAGATAAATTTAGTTTTTTTATGGCCCAAGAGATGAATTTTGACGAAGATGCACAACAGCCAAGCGACTTTGGCGGATATGAGAAACTGGTAACGCTCACTCCACGCGAGCACATCAGGTTGCGCCCCGGCATGTATATTGGCAAGCTGGGCGATGGTGCACAAAGCGACGATGGCATCTATGTGCTCATGAAAGAGGTTATCGACAATAGCATCGATGAGTTCAACACCGGCTTTGCCAAGCCATCACTGTCAATCGACGTGGCCGATGGCACTGTGAGCATTCGCGACTATGGGCGAGGCATACCGCTCGACCAAGTGAAAGATGCATCGAGCAAAATGAACACCGGTGCCAAATATGACTCCAAAAACTATAAACGCTCGGTGGGACTCAACGGTGTGGGCATCAAGGCTGTGAATGCCTTGTCGAGCAACTTCTACATTCGCTCGGTGCGCGATGGCATGTGCTCGGCTGTGACCTATCGTGAGGGAGTTGTGCAAGACGAAACCGGCATTGTTGCCGCAGGTGTCGATGAAGAAAACGGCACCCTTGTGCGCTTCACCCCCGACGCCTCGATTTTCAAGAACTATAACTTTCGCGACCACATCATCGAGAACATGATTAAGAACTACTCGTTCTTGAACACGGGGCTCACACTTGTTTACAACGGCAAGCGCTATCACTCGCGCAACGGCTTGCTCGATCTTGTGAAAGAAAACATGACCAACGACCCCCTCTACAAGCCCATGCACTTCAAGGGCGACGACATTGAGGTGGTGATCACCCATGCCACACAGGTGGGCGAGGAGTTCTACTCCTTTGTCAACGGTCAGCACACCACTCAAGGCGGAACCCACCAGTCGGCATTTCGCGAGGCTTTGTCGCGCACAATCAAGGAGTTTTATGCCAAAAACTTTGAGTATAGCGACATTCGCAACGGCATTGTGGCGGCTGTGAGCATCAAGGTCGAGGAACCGGTGTTTGAGTCGCAAACCAAAATCAAACTTGGCTCCAGCATCATGTGGAAAGATGGCCCCACCATCTACAAGTTTATCAACGACTTCATCAAGAAAGAACTCGACGACTACTTGCACAAAGATGCCGAAACTGCCGACATTCTGCTCAAAAAAATTCAAGAAAGCGAGCGCAACCGCAAGGCCATTGCCGGCGTAACCAAGCAAGCGCGCGAGCGTGCCAAAAAGGTGGCTCTGCACAACAGCAAGTTGCGCGATTGCAGGGTGCACTTCAACGACACACGAGCACCCAAAGACAATGACCGACGCGAAGAGTCGTGCATTTTCATCACCGAGGGACTCTCGGCAAGCGGTAGTATCACCAAAATTAGAGATGTCGAAACCCAAGCCGTGTTCTCGTTGCGAGGCAAGCCGCTCAACACCTTTGGCCTTCAACCTGCCAAGGTGGTGCAAAACGAGGAATTCAGCTTGCTGCAAGCCGCTCTCAACATTGAAGATGGCATCGATGGCCTGCGCTACAACAAGGTGATTGTGGCAACCGATGCCGATGTCGACGGCATGCACATACGCTTGCTCCTGCTCACCTATTTCTTGCAATTCTACCCCGAGCTCATCAAAACCGGGCATCTCTACATTTTGCAGACACCCCTCTTCAGGGTGCGCAACCGCAAGGAAGCCAAGCGCAAGAGCCGAGCCGCTGGCAAAGAGGCCAAGACCATCAAGCCCGAAACCTACTATTGCTACACCGACGAGGAGCGCGTTGCAGCTATCGGCAAACTGGGAGTGAATGCCGAAATCACCCGATTCAAGGGTCTTGGCGAGATAAGTCCCGACGAATTTGCCGACTTCATTGGCCCCGACATGCGACTCGACCGCGTGCAACTGCGCAAAGAAGATGCAGTGAACAAAATGCTTGAATTTTTCATGGGCAAAAACACCATGGAACGTCAAGAATTTATTGTCGACAACCTCGTGATTGAAGACGATGAAGACATGACCGCCCTGTAATGCTTTTTCCACACATCACACAATTTTCTTTAAAATACACAAATGACAAATAAAAAAATAGCTCTATTTCAAGGCTCTTTCGACCCTTTCACCCGTGGACACGAGTCGATAGTGAATCGCATTCTCTCCATTTTCGACGAGGTGGTGGTGCTGGTTGTGCCCAATAGTGCCAAAAAGGGCTTCCTGCCCACCTCCATGAGGGTGAAAATCATCGAAGACACCTTTGCCCAAGAGCCACGAGTAACTGTGCGCGAGAGCAATAGCCTCACCATCGATGTCGCTCGCGAGGTGGGAGCCTGCTGCATGGTGCGAGGAGTGCGCAGCACCCAAGACTTTGAATATGAAATGGGCATAGCCGAGGTGAACCGCAAGTTTTCGGGCATCGAAACCATGCTCATCTACACCTTGCCACAATATGGCCACATCAGTAGCACCGTGGTGAGAGAATGGATCAAATATGGCAAAGACATGACCGACTACTTGCCCCAAGCTCTCTCCCCTGCCCTGCGCGACGAAATACTCAATCAACACAACAACACCAAATGAAAACAATCAAAATAGCCCTATGCCTGCTTCTCACACTGGCAGGGTTTAAGGCAATAGAAGCACAAAAATCGCAGTCCAACATCAAGAAACTGCTCAATGCCGAGTTTGCTGTCGACAAGTTCTATGTCGACAGTGTAGATGAAAACAAGCTCGTGGAAGATGCCATTAAAGGCATGCTCGAAAAACTCGACCCTCACTCCAGCTACACCAACGCCAAAGAAACCAAGGCACTCACCGAGCCACTGCAAGGCGAGTTTAGTGGCATTGGCGTGCAATTCAACATGCGCAAAGACACCCTCTATGTGGTGCAAACCATTCCGGGCGGCCCCTCAGAGCGTGTGGGCATCTTGCCCGGCGACCGCATCGTCACCGTCAACGACACTGCCATTGCGGGGGTGAAAATGAAAAACAGCGACATTCAACGCCACCTGAGAGGCAAAAAGGGCACCAAGGTGAGAGTGAAAATCAAGCGTGGCACCGGTGTCGAACTCATCAACTTTGTCATCACACGCGACAAGATACCACTCTATAGCGTCGATGCCGGCTACATGCTCGATTCTATCACGGGATATGTGCGCATTTCAAGCTTTGGAGCCAAGACCTATGACGAGATGATGCAAGCTCTCGACCGCCTCCAAAAACAAGGCATGAAGCAAGTGGTGATTGACTTGAGCGACAATGGCGGTGGCTACATGAATGCCGCCATCGAAATGGTCAATGAGTTTCTCGATGGCGGGCAGATGATTGTCTACACCGAGAGCTCCAAGATGCCACGCAACGAGGCTCACGCCTATGGCAACGGCCGCTACCGCGACCTCAAGATGGCTATTATCGTGAGCCAATATAGCGCATCGGCCTCCGAGATTTTCACAGGAGCCATGCAAGACTGGGACCGCGCCGTGGTAGTGGGTCGCCGCACCTTTGGCAAGGGACTGGTGCAACGCCCCTTTGAATTTGAAGATGGCTCGATGATGCGGCTCACCGTGGCACGCTACCACACCCCTTCGGGCCGATGCATACAAAAACCCTACACCAAGGGCGACCGCAAAGACTATGAAGACGACATTGTGAAACGCGCCAAAGAGGGCGAATACTACAACATCGACAGCATTCAATTCAACGACTCGCTCAAGTATTCCACGCTCAAAAACCATCGCACCATCTATGGTGGCGGAGGCATCATGCCCGACATCTTTGTGCCTGTCGACACCAGCGAATATAGCACCTACTATCGCGACATGCTCGCCAAGGGCATCATCTACCAGTATAGCCTCGACTATATCGACCGCAACCGCAAGAGCCTCAAGAAGCTATATCCCACTGTCGAGCAATTTGCCCGGCTATTCCAGCTCAGCGATGCCGACATGAAAGCCTTTGTCGAGGCAGGCGAAAAAGAAAAAGTGAAATTCAACGAGAGCCAATACAAAACAAGCGAGCAAGTGTTTCGCACCTTCATCAAGGGCATCATTGGCCGCGACCTCTACAACGACCGCAGTGCCTATAGTCGCATCGTGAACCATCGCAACCGCGACCTCAAAGCCGCCCTCAAAGTGCTGTATGACGAGGCCGAGTTCAACAACCTGCTTCAACATGGCAACCCCGAATACGACAAAATTGCAGCACGCCACAAGCAAGCCCAAAAGAAATAGCTCACAAGCACCCCCCTTTTTAAAAAAAACGCCCTCATGTAAACCTCATGGGGGCGTTTTCTTTTTCCTTTTTCACCTATTTATTGATATTTATTTCACATTTATAAAATTAATAGCCCGAAAATTTGGATTTTATAATATTTTTTTAATACTTTAGCGCAATAGAAATGAAGTGAAGAAGAACCTGCCCTCACTGCATTTCAGAAAAACGTATAGCTAATAACCGTTATTTTTTAATAATTATATATTATGAACAAATTAATACTCTTTGCAGCAGCCCTGCTCACAGCCGGCTCTGCGATGGCCGGAGACGGGACCATCACATTCAAAACCGTCAACAACAAAAATGACATGCTCTTCTATGCATCAAAAGCACGTCCCGATTCCCAAAAAATCGTGACCGACCTCATCATCATTCCTCAAATAGCGGCTATACCAGAGATGGTAGCAGAAGACAAAGAAGGAAAAAATGCAAGTTGCCCGGAGTATTATGTAGAATGCACTGCAACCAAAAACGATTTTAAAAAAGGAGACCCTAATGCAAAAAAGGAGGGGTTTGCAACCCGCACCGAACTTCCTGCCGGAGCAAAAGTAAATGAACTCATTCTTCCAGGTACACGCTTGGGAGGCAACACCGACACGATGACAGTGGCTGCATACCTGAAAAATTTACCTGATACCACTACAGAACCTCCTTATCGCCAATGGTATACAGATCAGATTGATTCTTTACTAAACAATCCTTCCGATGGATTCATACAGTATAGCGATAAAAAACTAACAAAATTCTATTCTGCAGCACCTAATATCTTGTTTAATGTTCCCTTTATAAAACCATACGAATATAAAGGTAACGCACTCGAAGTGATGATTTATCTTGCAACAGAGAATAAGGATATTTATAAAAATCTTGCATTCAGTTTCCCAAGACTTGAAGCCGAACTATTTAGAGCAACCATATATCATGCTCATCGTATCAGTTTTCAGAATTCTCATTCATGGGTGAATCTCGAGAATGATACTCCACTATTTGATTGGGAACTAAAAGAAGGAGAGCCTCTTGACATCGCAGTGAAATACTTAAATCTCACAAAAAACACTCTACCCGCGTTCCAGCTCAATTTCTACACCAACGACATTCGTGGCACTGTTAAAAACACAGAAGGAGCCATAGCCAATCAAAAAGTAACGCTTTACAGCATTGGGGACGGTGGAAATAAAACAGAAATTGGCTCAACTACAACAGACAACACCGGCAAGTTTGAATTTCTAAATCTTGACTACACAGCCAATTACACTCTTGCGCTTGAAAATCAAACTATCGAGGAAACAACATTAAACTTTGGGCAAAATGCCATCGACAATGACATTGAAGCCGAAATCATGCTTCAACCCGTAACAAGCGTAAATGAAATTAACAATGCAAAAACAACAAATAGCATTAAATATTTCAACA
Organism: uncultured Prevotellaceae bacterium; assembly: GCA_947254205.1. Lineage (GTDB taxonomy): Bacteria > Bacteroidota > Bacteroidia > Bacteroidales > Muribaculaceae > Sodaliphilus. The sequence continues at coordinate 9,134 of CAMYCE010000034.1, read as the reverse complement.
TGCAAGGCATTGAAAGCGATAAGGCATTTGATGGTGTTAATATCGTTGTAACCACCTATAATGATGGTAGCAAAGAGATCACAAAACAAATTCAATAACAAATAAGTCTATCAATGATGAAAAATAGTAAATATATTGCATCGTTATTGTGCATGATTTTAGCAACCCAAATATATGCACAAAACACTGATGCCACAATGAGCATCACAACGACCACAAATCAAGATATGCTACAGTATTCAAAAAAGAAAACCGGCGCATTTAAAGTTTCAACAAAAGTATGGTTTAGCCAATTCTGGGGATTTTGGAATCAAAGTCTGGTTGCAAGCCAAGAATTCAAAAATACAGAACAAGATGGGCAAAACTTGCCTGCAGGAGCAAAAGTTACACATATCTACCTTAAAGGGTATAATAATGGGGGAAAAACCACAACTCTACATGCCAAAACCTTTATTGAGAATGTAGAAGATAGTTATGCTCTAAACACCAGAAACGGCTATAACAAGGTACAACTTCCTACCGAAGATGTAGCCTATTCAGGGTATGTTACAACCACCTTTTCAAAAGATGCTACAGCAGATAATCCTGATTTTGTAGAAAATATACCGCTAAATCGTCCCTTCATCTACGACGGGAAAGCTGTCCTAATATCATTAGACCAATGGTATGACGGTGACCCTATGAATTTTTATTTTGAAACAACAAAGGCCATTGATTCCAGAACAGTATCTGTCTTCAGATCAGGAAAAAGAGCAAATAGCGATGCTGTAGTGCCTGCTTTCACACTGGATTATTACACCAATGACTTGCGTGGCGAGGTGGAAGGTGCTACCGGTGCTATGGTGAAGCTTTACGACATCGATGCACAGCAATATGTGATCGCCGATGGAGCTACCGCCCTCAACAGCGACAACGCATGCCCCGTGAATGCCAACGGCAAGTTTAGCTACACCAACCTCAACTACACCCACAGCTACAAGCTCACCGTGACAAGCGGAGCCGGCACTGTGGAGAAGACGCTGAACTTTGACGGTGAAAGCACAGCTGCTCCCACTGCAGGTGCAGTGAAAAATGACTTAATCGTGAAAGTGGTGATGTAGTAGTCACACACCCCTCGCACAACCACACAGGCAGGCGACCCGCTCAATTCATGAGCCAAGGGTCGCCTGCTTGCCATTTCATGGCACAGCCCACACCGGGTGATTGTGTTAAAGAATGAGATTTTTTTGAGAGTTAGCACAAATTGTTGTTAAGAGGAGTAGCTTTATTTGATTTATAGATGCATACACAACAAAAAATGAGTATTTTTGCAAAAAGAGAAGTTATAGCTCGTTTTTTCACAACACAACAAAGCGGCTATAGAATCATTTTGATATAAAACAAAAAAGACACAACCACACATGGCAAATGAGTTTGTAGAGGTAATTCCTCGACTGGCCGAGCAATATGGCAAACGTGAAGCCATACGCTACAAGGAATATGATAGCGAAGATTGGACCTCACTATCATGGAACAATTTTGGCAAGCAAATAGAACAGGCCTCCATCGCGCTCTATCGTGCAGGGCTTGACGAATTGGGCAAGATTGCCATTTTCAGCCAAAACTGCCCCGAAATTCTAATTTCTCATTTTGCCACATTCTGCAACCGAGGCATTCCTGTGCCCATCTATGCCACAAGTAGCAAAGAGGAGGCCAAGTATATCATCAACGACTCGGGAGCACAGGTGATATTTGTGGGCGACCAGCATCAATATGACATAGCTCACTCCCTTCTCGATGAATGCCCCGGCCTCAAGGTCATCGTCAGCTATCAGCCCGGTGTTGTGCACGCTCAAGGCGACCAACGCTCGCTCTCATGGGGCAACTTCCTTGCCATGGGCGAGGAAGCCACAACAGCCCACACCACAGCCGTTGAAGAGCGCAAACAGGCGGGCTTGCCAAGCGACATCATGTGCCTCATCTACACATCGGGCACAACCGGTGTGCCCAAAGGCGTGATGCTCACTCACAGCAACTTTAATGCCTGTGAGCTCATTCATGAAATCAGGCTCCCCGACTTGAGCGACGAAACCGACATTTCGCTCAGCTTCTTGCCCTTTAGCCACATTTTTGAGCTAGGGTGGTCGTTTCTGTGCATCAGTCATGGCATTAGAGTTGCCATCAACCACGATCCCAAAGAGATTCAACGCGCGGTCAAAGAAATTCACCCCACTTGCATGTGCAGTGTGCCACGGTTTTGGGAAAAAGTCTACACCGCCATACGCGACAATGTGTCGAAGGCCAAGCCACTGGTGCGCATGATGTTTAAGCAGGCTATTGCTTGTGGCATTAAACGCAATGTGAAATACAAGCGTGCCGGCAAGAAAGTGCCCTTGTTGCTTGAAAAAGAATATCAATACTTCGAGAAAAAAATATTTTCTCGCTTGCGCAATGCCATTGGCTTTGAAAACCCTCACGTTTTCCCCACAGCAGGAGCCATGCTCAGCGACAACATCACCGAGTTTCTTCACGCCATAGGCATCAACATCATCATTGGCTATGGCTTGAGCGAAACTTGCGCCACGGTGACCTGCTACCCAAGTTCTAACTGGACTCTGGGCACGGTGGGCACGGCTATGCCAAGCGTGAAAATCAAAATAGGCGAGCAAAACGAAATTTTGGTGAAAGCTCCCACCGTGATGAAGGGCTACTACAACAAGCCCGAAGAAACTGCCAAGGTGCTCGACAGCGATGGGTGGTTTCACACAGGCGACTGTGGCTCGATCAACGAGGCAGGCGAGCTCGTCTTGACCGAGCGTCTCAAAGACCTCTACAAAACCAGCAACGGCAAGTATATTGCGCCACAAGTGCTCGAAACAAGGCTTGCACAAGACATCTTCATTGAGCAAGTGGCAGTGATTGGCGATGGCAAGAAATTTGTGTCGGCTCTCATCGTGCCGGCATTCGACCAGCTCAAAGCCTATGCCGAGAAAAAACGCATTGCCTATGGCAGCATCGAGGAGTTGGTGAACAATCGCGACCTGCACAACATGCTGGAGCGCCGCATCAACGACTATCAAAAGGATTTGGCATCGTATGAGCAAATCAAGAAGTTCATCATCATGCCACGCGCCTTCACTATGGAAACAGGCGAAATCACCAACACGCTCAAAATAAGGCGTGCCGTGATATTGAAGCGATATGCCAAGCTCATTGATGCTATCTACATGGCCGAGTTCAAGAAGCAAGATTAACACAGGCCAACTCCACACCAAGCTATTACACAACATATCTATATTTATTAACAACCCCAATCATTAGCTCGAATGATTACACAAGAACAATTAAAAGAGATACAAGAACGCACGGGTGCGTTGAGGAGGTATCTTTGACATCGACAACAAGATAATTGAAGTTGAAGAAGAAGAGTTGCGCACCCACGTGCCCGACTTTTGGCTCGACCAAAAAGCAGCCGAGCAACAAATGAAAAAAATCAAGACACTACACTTTTGGATCGACAGTTGCAAAGAACTTGAAAGTGCCGTGAGCGAGGTGGAAGTGGGTTTTGACTTTGTGAAAGAAGGCGTGCTCGAAGAAGATGAGCTCGACAAGCTCTACGACCAAGCCCTCGACAAAGTTGAAAAACTCGAATTGCGCAACATGCTGCGTCACGAAGAAGACAAGATGGATGCCATCTTGAAAATCAACTCGGGAGCTGGTGGCACCGAGAGTCAAGACTGGGCATCGATGCTCATGCGCCTCTACCTGCGCTGGGCCGAAAAACACGGCTACAAAACCTCGATTGAACACATGGTCGATGGCGATGAAGCCGGCATCAAGTCGGTGACAATAAGCATCACCGGCGACTTTGCCTATGGCTACCTCAAGAGCGAGAATGGCGTGCACCGGCTGGTGCGTGTGTCGCCCTATAATGCTCAGGGCAAGCGCATGACCTCGTTTGCATCGGTGTTTGTGACCCCACTGGTCGACGACACCATCGAAATCGTGCTCGACCCTGCCCGCATCTCTTGGGACACCTTCAGGAGCGGTGGCGCAGGCGGACAGAACGTGAACAAAGTGGAATCGGGTGTGCGTGTGCGCTACCAGTACACCGACCCCTACACGGGCGAGGAAGAAGAAATTTTGGTTGAAAACACCGAAACTCGCGACCAGCCCAAAAACCGCGAGAATGCACTGCGCAACCTCAAGTCGATTCTCTATAACAAGGAATTGCAACATCGCCAAGAAGAACAGCGCAAAGTTGAAGACTCAAAAAAGAAAATTGAGTGGGGCAGCCAAATCAGGAGCTATGTCTTCGACGACAGGCGAGTGAAAGACCACCGCACCGGTTGCCAAACCAGCAACGTGGGCGATGTGATGGACGGTGAAATCGACGATTTCATCAAGGCCTACCTCATGGAGTTTAACGACGACTAAGATTCCCCCCCCCCATTAAGCAAAAACACATCGGCCTATTGCTTGCCGATGTGTTTTTTGTTGATTATCGTTTTTGCCTCAGGGGCGTCATTCACTTAGCCTTGTGGGCAAGCATGTATTGAGCTATCTGCACGGCATTGAGGGCCGCTCCCTTCTTGATTTGGTCGCCAACTACCCAAAATGTGAGTCCATAGTCGCTACTCAAATCCTCGCGAATGCGCCCCACATACACGGGGTTTTTCTCAGTGCAGTCCTTGGGCATGGGATAGGTGTTGCTGCGAGGCTCGTCCATCACCACAATGCCCGGGGCAAGTTGCAGGGTGGCACGCGCTTGCTGTGGAGTGATGGGGTGTTCACACTCAATCCAAATGGCCTCACTGTGGGCACGCATCACCGGCACACGCACGCAGGTGGCACTCACCCTGATGTCGCTGTGCATGATTTTGCGAGCTTCATAATACATTTTTTGCTCCTCGCGCGTGTAGTCGTTGTCTTGAAACACATCGATGTGTGGAATCACGTTATAGGCCAATTGATGTTGAAAGTGGTGTACCGTGGTATTGAGCTTACCATGGGCTATCTCGCTCTGCTGCAAGGCAAGTTCGTCCATCGCCTCAATGCCTGCACCACTGGCAGCCTGATAGGTTGCCACCTGCACATTTTTGATGTGGGAGAGGTCGTCGAGCGGTTTCAACGCCACCACCATCAAAATGGTGGTGCAGTTGGGATTGGCAATAATGTTGCGAGGGGCATCGAGAGCATCATCTCCATTCACCTCGGGCACCACAAGGGGCACATCTTCGTCGAGACGAAATGCGCTTGAGTTGTCGATCATCACACAGCCATACTTGGTGATTGTGTCGGCATATTCTTTTGAAATCTCGGCACCTGCCGACACAAAAGCGATGTCAATGTCCTTGAAATCGTCGTTGTGCTGCAACAATTGCACCACATAGTCTTCGCCTCTGAAGGTGAAAATGCGGCCTGCACTGCGGCGAGAGCCAAACAAAACCAACTTATCTACAGGGAAGTTTTGCTCGTCGAGCACTTTCATAAACTCCTGTCCTACTGCGCCACTGGCGCCTACAATAGCAACTCTCATAGTGTTATATTAATCATTGGTTAAAATCACAATTTATTTATCTCACAAGCAACCGTGCTATTCGCGAAGTGCCTCGACCACCACGCCCAATCCAAGCATAGAGCAACGGCATGGCAAACCTCAGCAACAGCGAAGCTCGCGACAAGCGTGCACAAGCATTGGCATAGAGAGCCTTGCCCTGCTGTGGCTTGCCCTCGGCGGCATATCGCCCTGCCAGCACGATGCGACGATAGTCGACGAGGCGCAAATAGCGGTTTTTGTTTTTCAATGCCGAGCAAGCAATGTGGCTCTGCACAGCATCGAGAGCACGCTCCCACTCGCCACACTTGTCGCTAAAAGCCGTGCCCGTAATCGACGCCTCGCCACTCTCATAGATGTGCACCAGCGCACGATCGATAAAGGCGACTGCCGGATTTTGCAAGAGCAGACGCACCCCCAGGTCAAGGTCGTTCCAGCAAGGCAAGTCTTCGCTCCACTTGCCCGCTTGCTCAAAAAGATGGCGATGCACCATGTAGCGTTGCGTGGCTACAATGCTGTGCAACAGCTCATTGGCAAGCAAGTCGCTGGTGAAAAACGGCAGATTGCGGCATCGACCATCACACAAGTGCAACTGGCACTTCACCACCACTAAATCGGCATGCCCTGCCTTGACCTGAGCCACATAGCTCGCTACCAGCGAGGGGTGCATCACGTCGTCGCTGTCAAAAAACATGATCCATTTGCCCCGAGCAATAGCAAAGCCCTTGTTGCGTGCAGCACCTGCTGTGTGCCGCTTCTCTTGCACAATATCAACCCTAAAATCCTCGCTATCGTGAGCCTCCCTGAAATGCCGAAGCACAGGCATCGTGTCGTCGCTACTGTCGTTGTCGACCAGCACCAGCTGAATGGGGCGATGACTTTGCTCAAGCACCGAATTTAATGTGCGAGAAACCACCTTGGCTCGATTATATACAGGAATTACGATTGAAACAAGCATAGCCTACTTGAAAAACTATGTAAAATTAGGCATGTTTTTGAAACTATGCAAAAAAACAGCTACCTTTGAACAGATGAAAGTACTATTTGTAGGCGATGCAAGCAATATGCACAACTGTTTGGCCCATGAACTCCGGGAAATGGGACACCACGCTGTTGTGGCCTCCAACGGCTCGACTTGGATGAACACTGCAAGAGAAATCAACCTGTTGCGACACGCGGGCACGATGGGCACCCTGCGCTACTTGCTCAACTTGGCCACTGCCCTGCCACGCATGCGAGGCTTTGACATTGTGGAAGTGAGCAACCCCATTTTTCTGCAACTCAAGCCATGGCGACACAAGCCCATAGTGAGCTTTCTCAAGCAACACAACAAGCGGCTCATTCTCTCGGCTCTGGGCACCGACTATTGCTATTATAGTGCCTGCCACGACGGCAAGACCTATCGCTATAGCGACTACAAGGTGGGCAACAACCCATCGCCCTATGTGAACTCATCGGAGTATATTGCACAACAGCAAGACAACTGGAAACAGCCCTTCATGAAGCAATACAACGACTATTTCATGAAGCAAATCGACGGTGCAGTGTCGTGCCTCTATGAATATCACATAGCCTATGCCCCTGTTTTGGGCAACAGGCTTGCCTATGCCGGCATTCCCATCGACACCACCGGCATAGAGCCTCATTTCATCGAGAAAGAACCCAAGAAGGTGAAATTTTTTATTGGCATACAAACCGACCGCAACGTCATCAAAGGCACCGACCGCTTGCTGGCTGCACTCAAGCGAGTGCACGATCGTTTTCCTCAATTGTGCGAGATGGAGGTGGTGTCGAGTGTTCCCTATGCCGAATATGTGCAACGCATGAGAGATAGCCATGTGATGCTCGACCAGCTCTATTCCTACACTCCTGCTACCAATGCTCTCATTGCCATGGCACAAGGCATGGTGGCAGTGTCGGGCGCCGAACCCGAATACTACGACTTTATTGGCGAACATGACAATCACCCCATTGTGAATGTGCTGCCCACTCCCGCCGACGACATCGACCACAAGCTCGAGTGGATTATCAAAAACAAAGCCATGCTGCCAGCCATGAGCAGGGCCAGCCGTGCCTTTGTGGAGAAGCACAATGCCGCTCGTGTGGTGGCACAACGCTACCTCGACTTCTGGAACCGCATGCTGGAGCAATAGCCCCCTCAAAGATTGATAAATAAAAACTTTTGCGAATCAAACCGCTCTTAATTCGCAAAAAAAATGTTGTCTTGGCGTGTAGCACAAGGCTACATGTATTTGGCTATCGAGGCTTTGAGCTTGAGAGGGTCGTCAACACGCTCCACAATGTCGCCTTGACGGTTGATGATAAACGAGGCAGGAATGCTCGACACATTATAGGCCGACACATTCTTTGACAGTTCTCCATTGGGGTCGTAGACTGTGATCCAAGGCAGATTGGCAGCTGCGGCACGCCATGTGCTCAAGTTGTGGTCAAGACCCACTTGAAATATTACCAATCCTTTGGCCTTGTTTTGCGTGTAGATGTCGTTGAGCACCTTGTTGTAGGCAGGCGAGAACTGCTGGTCATACATGGTGAAGTTCAACAACACCACATTGCCCTTGGTTGTTTCGCTCTGCAAGCTGTGTTCCTTGCCCATGGCATCTTGCAACTTAATGTCGATCACATTGATTTGCTCGGCAACAATGGGGCGCCCTTCGCCTGCACGTTCACGGCGACGACGCTGGCCCTCAAGTGTCATGTCAACCAAATATTTAGTGCGAGGGTCATCTTGTTTAAAGGCATCAAAGGCATTGGCCACTGCGCCAATGATTTTCATGTCATTATCGTTCATGGGGTCGAAAAGCGGTTTTCCACCAATATATTTATTGATGATATAATAGGCCACGATGCCACTGGGGTCGGTGAGAATTTGGCGCGACAGCTGCGTTTTCCACTCTTTGAGTTGCACAGCCCCGGCATTGGCCAATTTCATGGCATCTTTATCAATCTTCATCACCTGCTTGGCATGCTCACTGCCTTGAATATCAAATTGAGTGTCAAAGGCTTTGGCATGGGTTGTAATGGTCAATTCATCAATACTATCAATTGGGAAATAGATGGATTGCTCGCCCATGCGCACACGGTAGATATTGGGATACTCGGGGGCTTCTTGGGCAAAATCAAAAGCGCCCTCACTGTTGGTTGTTGCAGAATCAACGACAAACCAGTTGCCATTGCTCGAAACTTCAAGCACGAGCTGAGTGGAATCGCTGGCTCCTTTTACTTGCCCCGAAACTTTAAACTTATGCTCCTTGGAGCAAGAGCCAAGCACCATGACCAGTGTGGCAAAAAGAAATAGATATTTTTTCATTCTTGTTCAGTTTTTTCGCAATTAACGGTTCAGTGGATTTTCTCAATGGGTTGTTGAGCTTGGTGTACTATCAGCAAGAAAATCTACTGATTCAAATTAACCATGCGAAGTTACTCGAATTAGAAAAACTATGCAACTATGCCCCCCACTATTTCAAATAGTGACATAGTGTGAAACTGTAAAAAACCCTGTTTTTGAAATCAAAAACAGGGTTGAGTGGGCGTTGACGGATTCGAACCGCCGACCCTCTGCTTGTAAGGCAGATGCTCT
>CAMYCE010000033.1 GCA_947254205.1 uncultured Prevotellaceae bacterium | reverse complement strand
GCGGATGCCTTGCAGCTTGGCCCAACGACGGCTGCCCTCGGTCATGATTTGCTGTGGTGTGCGCACACCAGCCACCACATCTTCGCCTTGAGCGTTAATCAAGTATTCACCATTAAAGAGGTTTTCGCCAGTGGCAGCGTCACGCGAGAAGCACACACCGGTTGCCGAAGAGTCGCCCATGTTGCCATATACCATGGCCTGAACATTCACAGCAGTGCCATAGTTGCTGGGAATTTGATTCATTTGGCGATACAGGATAGCACGCTCATTGTTCCAACTGTCGAACACGGCACACACAGCACCCCACAATTGATCCCAACCACTGGTGGGGAATTCCTTGCCTGTGCTTTCTCTCACAGCATCTTTAAAAAGAATCACAAGTTGCTTGAGGTCTTCAACATCGAGTTCGGTGTCAAATTTCACACCCTTTTTCTCCTTAACCGACTCAATGATTTCTTCAAATGGGTCGATGTCGTCTTTGTTTTGTGGCTTCATGCCCAACACCACATCGCCATACATTTGCACAAAGCGACGGTAGCTATCCCAAGCAAAACGTTGGTTTTTTGTTTTGGTAGCAAGAGTTTCGGCAACAGCATCATTAATGCCCAAATTGAGCACAGTGTCCATCATGCCAGGCATCGACACAGGAGCACCCGAACGCACCGACACCAACAGAGGGTTCTCGGCGTCGTCAAATTTATTACCTGTAATCGTCTCGATGTGATGTATAGCCTTCTCTATATCACCTTTTATAAGGTCGATCACTGCGTCGCGACCTTTATCATTATAGAGTTTACATATTTCAGTAGTAATTGTAAAACCTGGAGGAACAGGAACACCAATTAAGTTCATTTCTGCAAGGTTAGCACCTTTGCCACCAAGTAGTTCCTTCATATCGGCACGGCCTTCTGCTTTACCATTACCGAACGTGTAAATTGTCTTCATTAGAAATTATAATATTTAGAATTAAATACTTGAAATTCAGCTCTATTTTTTATAGAACTGGCGCTAAAACCATGAAATCCATCTTAAGTTTTAACGTATTCCCTTTAATTTTGATGCAAAGGTAGTAAATTTTAATGAATAATTCCAATTTTAAGTGCTTAAAATAACACATATTATAATAGTGTGTGTAGAAATGTTAAAATCAAATTTCTTCCCCCAATGAGCCGGCACAACAGGCAAGCCTCAAAGACATCAATAGACAAAAAATAAAATAAAGAGAAATGGGGTAGCACATTGTTTATCCCAGTATTTTTGTTTAATTTTGCATGGTTTTCTTGCCTTTTGGCGAAAGCCATCAACATATATTAAATTATATCCATTGATGAGACAAACAAAAAAGGCTATCCTGACTCTTGAAGACGGAAGCACATTTGAAGGGCATTCTTTTGGAGCCGAAACATCTCGCTCGGGCGAGGTAGTTTTTAACACTGCCATGACGGCCTATCCAGAGAGTTTGACCGACCCATCCTATTTAGGACAAATTCTGATTTCAACCTATCCTATTATTGGGAACTATGGTGTTCCTGCACGCCAAACCCAAGAAGGCGTGAGCCAATTTCTTGAGAGCGAAAAGATTCACCCTGCAGGCATCATCTGCCAAGACTATTCTTGGGATTATAGCCACTGGGAAGCTGCCAGCAGCCTTGAGCAATGGCTCAAAGAGGAAGGGGTGATTGGTGTTTATGGCATTGACACGCGTGCGCTGACCAAAGTTTTGCGAGAAAAAGGCTCTATGCTTGGCAAAATTGTGGTTGAAGGTAGCAACGACATTGATTTCTACGACCCCAATCAAGAAAACCTCGTGGCACAAGCCAGTTGCACCGAAGTGATGGAATATGGCAAAGGAAATGGCAAAAAAGTGGTGCTCGTTGATTGTGGCGTGAAAGCCAATATCATTAGATGCCTGCTCAAGCGTGGTGCCCATGTGGTGAGAGTGCCTTGGAACTATGACTTCAACACCATCGACTACGACGGACTTTTCATTTCCAATGGCCCCGGCAATCCCGACCTTGCCGAAGCAACCGTTGTCAACATCAAAAAAGCACTATTGGGCAATAAACCCATTTGCGGAATTTGCATGGGCAATCAACTGCTCTCTAAAGCTGCCGGAGCCAAGGTATATAAGCTCAAATATGGACACCGAAGCCAAAACCAACCCGTGAGAGAATTGGGCACCAACAAGTGCTATATCACCTCGCAAAATCATGGCTTTGCCGTCGACACTACCACTCTCGACAGCAACTGGGAGCCCTATTTTGAGAACATGAACGATGGCACCAACGAGGGCATTCGTCACAAAACCAAGCCCTTCTTTTCCACCCAATTTCACCCCGAAGCTTGTGGTGGCCCCACCGATACCGAATTTGTTTTTGACTTGTTTATGGATTCAATAAAAAAATAAGAGCATCACTATGAATAACAATAGCAACATTAAGAAAGTTTTGATTTTAGGTTCTGGTGCTCTCAAAATTGGAGAAGCCGGAGAGTTTGACTATTCGGGCTCTCAAGCACTCAAAGCACTCAAAGAAGAAAACATCAAAACTGTTCTCATCAACCCCAATATTGCAACAGTTCAAACAAGCGAGGAGTTTGCCAACAAGATTTATTTCTTGCCCGTCACACCCTATTTTGTTGAAAAAGTAATAGCCAAGGAACGCCCCGATGGCATCTTACTCTCATTTGGTGGTCAAACCGCCCTCAACTGTGGTGTGGCGTTGCATGAGCAAAAGATTCTTGAAAAATACAATGTCACAGTGCTGGGTACGCCCGTTGAAGCCATTGTGAATACCGAAGACAGAGAGCTCTTTATCGAACAGCTCGACAAGATTGACGTGAAAACTATCAAGAGCGAGGCTGTGGGCAACATGAGCGATGCCATCAAGGCCGCCGAAGCTGTAGGCTACCCCGTGATTGTGCGAGCAGCCTATGCTCTGGGAGGCTTGGGCAGTGGATTTTGCGACAATGAAGACGAACTCAAGACTCTGGTAGAGAAAGCCTTATCGTTCTCGCCTCAAGTGCTTGTTGAGAAATCGCTCAAAGGCTGGAAAGAGATAGAATATGAAGTTGTGCGCGACCGTTTCGACAACTGTATCACGGTGTGCAACATGGAAAACTTTGACCCATTGGGCATTCACACCGGCGAAAGCATTGTGGTGGCACCATCGCAAACACTGAGCAATGCCGACTATCACAAGTTGCGCGAACTTTCCATTAAAATCGTGCGTCACATTGGCATTGTGGGAGAGTGCAACGTGCAATATGCCTACAACCCACAATCGATGGATTATCGCGTGATTGAGGTGAATGCACGATTGAGCCGCTCGTCGGCATTGGCATCTAAAGCCACTGGCTATCCGCTGGCTTTTGTTGCCGCCAAACTGGGCATGGGCTACGGACTTTTTGACTTGAAAAATTCGGTTACAAAGGTAACCAGCGCGTTCTTTGAACCTGCTCTCGACTACATTGTGTGCAAGATTCCACGCTGGGACCTTGGCAAATTCCATGGTGTGAAACGCGAAATTGGCTCATCGATGAAATCGGTGGGCGAGGTGATGGCTATTGGTCGCACCTTTGAAGAGGTGATACAAAAGGGCCTGCGCATGATTGGGCAAGGCAAGCACGGCTTCATCGAGAATGCACCCATGTCGATCGACGATGTTGACCGATCGTTGCGCGAACCCACCGATCGTCGCATTTTTGTGATTGAAGCAGCATTCCGCAAAGGCTATACCGTTGAACAAATTCACGAACTCACCAAGATTGACCGTTGGTTCCTCTACAAACTTCAAAACCTCATCAACACAGCCAAGGAACTTGAAACCTACGACAACATCAACGACTTGCCTGCCCAACTGTTACGCCTGTCGAAGGAACAAGGTTTTAGCGATTTTCAGGTGGCAAGAGCCGTGTTAAAGCAAAATTTAGGCACAGGACATGAGGGCAACTTGCAAGTGAGGGCACGGCGCAAGCAACTGGGCATTGTGCCTGTTGTGAAGCAAATCGACACCCTTGCCGCAGAATATCCAGCACAGACCAACTACCTCTATCTCACCTATAATGGAAGTCAAAACGACATCGACTATGAAAACGATGGTAAATCAATCATAGTGCTGGGCTCTGGGGCTTATCGCATTGGAAGTTCGGTTGAGTTTGACTGGTGCAGTGTGAATGCATTGCTCACCGTGAAAAAAGAAGGCTGGCGCAGTGTGATGATAAATTACAATCCCGAAACCGTGTCGACCGACTATGACATGTGTGACCGCCTTTACTTCGACGAACTCACCTTTGAGCGTGTGATGGACATCATCGACATGGAGCAACCTCATGGCACGATTCTCTCGACAGGTGGCCAAATTCCCAATAACTTGGCGATGAAACTTGACGCTCAAAACGTGAAAATTTTGGGCACACAGGCTCGCGACATTGACAATGCCGAAGACCGCCACAAGTTCTCGGCAATGCTCGACTCGCTGGGCATTGACCAACCAGCATGGCGCGAATTGACCTCGCTTGACGATATTCACGACTTTGTTGAAGAAGTGGGCTACCCCGTGCTGGTGCGCCCCTCCTATGTGCTTTCGGGTGCCGCAATGAATGTGTGCTCCAACGACGACGAGCTCGAACGTTTCTTGCGCATGGCAGCCAATGTGTCAAAGGAACACCCTGTGGTTGTGAGTCAATTTATTCAAGATGCCAAAGAAATCGAATGGGACTGCGTGGCACAAAATGGCGAAATCAAGCTCTATGCCATTAGTGAGCACATCGAGTTTGCAGGAGTGCACTCTGGCGATGCCACCATTCAATTCCCTCCCCAAAAACTCTATGTTGAAACCATTAGGCGCATCAAGAAAATCAGTAGCAAGATTGCAGCTGCATTGCACATCACAGGGCCTTTCAATATTCAGTATTTGGCCAAAAACAACGATATTAAAGTGATAGAATGCAACTTGCGTGCTTCGCGCAGTTTCCCCTTTGTGTCAAAAGTGCTTAAACTCAACTTTATTGATTTGGCCACCAAAGCTATGCTTGGTCTGCCCATCGAAAAACCCAGCAAAAGTGCTTTTGACCTTGATTACGTGGGCATCAAAGCATCGCAATTTTCATTCTCAAGACTGCAAGGTGCCGACCCCGTGCTGGGTGTAGACATGGCTTCGACTGGCGAAGTCGGCTGTATTGGCGAAAACACATCGGAGGCACTCATGAAGTCGATGCTATCGGTGGGGCAGCGCATTCCTTCAAAAGGTGTTTTATTGAGCACAGGCAGTGCCAAGCAAAAGGCCGATCTGCTTGACTCGGCTATCAAGTTGCACAAAAATGGATACCAACTCTATGCCACAGGAGGCACACACAAGTATCTCAACGACAACGGTGTTCCTGCCATTAGAGTGCACTGGCCCAATGAACCCGACAAAGAGCCACAAGCTCTTGAAATGTTGCACCGCAAGCAAATTGACCTTGTGGTGAACATTCCCAAAAACCTCACATCAACCGAGCTCACCAACGGCTACACCATTCGTCGAGCTGCTGTAGACTTGAATGTTCCGCTCATCACCAATGCACGCTTGGCATCGGCATTCATCGATGCTTTTTGCGACCTCACGCTTGATGATGTTGAAATTAAATCGTGGGACGAATATTAACATCATAAACGGGGCATTACACACACACAAGGGCATGGAGAGCTGTTTTTCATGCCCTTTTTATTCGATGAAATGGCAAGAGAACGCATCTTCAGGTTTAAGCACTTTGACGTGATTAACGACAAAACGGCAATGAAAGTGGGCACCGATGGCGTGCTACTTGGTGCTTGGTGCAGTGTTGAGCATGCAACGCGAGTGCTCGATGTGGGCACAGGTTGTGGCCTCATAGCACTCATGATAGCCCAGCGCAATCCACTGGCTTTCATCATTGCAATCGACATCGACTGCAATGCCATCGAAGAAGCTCGCCAAAACTTTGAAAATTCGGCTTGGAGAAGCCGGCTACAAGCTCAATGCATCGACTTCAATCATTATTCCGAAAAAGGGGACAAATTCGATTTAATCGTGTCAAATCCTCCATTCTTTAATGCCGGCATTTTGCCACCCGAAGAAAGCAGAAAATTGGCTCGACACACCACGGCATTAACATTCACACAACTCATGGAAAAAGCTCAGCGATTGTTGAATCATGATGGAATTCTTTCGATAATTTCGCCAATTGAAAGCCATAAAGAAATAGTTGAATCTTGTGTGAGTTTTAATCTCTATATCAACAGACTAACAGAGGTTATACCAACCGAAAACGGCACCCCCAAACGATTGTTGTGGGAAATTTCTCCAACTCCCCAAATTTGCAATAGAAACACCCTCACAATCGCAACTCAACCCATGACTTACACCCAAGAATATCGTAATTTGTGCAAAGATTTTTATTTAAAGTTTTAGTCGATAGTTAAGCTACTAAACATCAGGTCTACAGCCTGTTCATATTTTTCAATTCGAGAACTTTTCTTGATTAATTTGTGAGCTTTGTGGCTCGCGGCAGGCAAGAACATTTCCCAAAACGATTTCATTTTATTCACAACTTGATGCTCTCCGCCATTCAAGTGGGCAGAGTAATGAGAATATATCACATCGTGAAATTCACGCAAAGCATCATGCGTTAGCTTGTCGGGGGCCATGAGAGCAGGATTGGCGACAAGAGCACGACCAATCATCACGCCATGCAATTGTGGATAGCATTGCACAAGGTTCTCAATATCGGTTTGCGAAGTGATGCCACCATTAAAAATAACAGGCAACGAGGTAGCTTGCAGCAACTCCTCAAATTGTGGCATGTGCAAGTCTCCCTTGTATTGTTCTTTTCCCACCTTGGGGTGAATAGTGAGATGCACAGGAGAAAGTTGCTCCAAGATGGGCAGCACTTCACGCCACTCTTTGTCGTCTTTCCAACCCAGTCGCATCTTGATAGAATAGGTCATACCCTCAACTGCAAGCAAAGCCTGAACCATTGCCTCTACTTCGGCAGGATAGGGCAACATTCCTGAACCTTTGTGATGAAGAGCAATGGGAGGAAAAGGACAACCCAAATTAATGTCAACTTGATTATATCCTTCGTCTTTGAGACGCAAAACCATCATCTCCACTTCTTGAGCACTGCAAGCGAGAATTTGTGGAATCACCATGTTTTGATCGTTGTTTTCTTTGGCAATATCACGCAGATCACGATTCATGAAAGCACCCCTTTCTACACGCATAAAGGGGGTGAAATAGCCATCAACTCCCCCAAAAAGACGAGCATGGGCATTGCGCCACACATAGTCGGTGAGCCCCTGCAACGGAGCGCAATAAACTTTAACATCTGTTTTCATCGCTTGCAAAGATAGTGGATAGAGACAAAACAAAACGATTGCAAGAGCCAAAAATTATAGAACAACAACAATATTGTCCTAAATAAATTTTGAGCATGGTCATTTCCCCCGGTTTTCAGCTTCCTTTTTTTTATTGAATCCAAAAATTATTGAGGACAATATTGCAAAAACAAGTGCATATTGAGGTGGGGTTGTTGAAAGGTTTAACAAAATGTAGTAACTTTGTCACTTGGTTAGTTAAACACTATGCAATGATTTCAATTCAAGATTTAAAGGTAGAATTCAGTAGCCAAACATTGTTTGACAATGTGAGTTTTGTCATCAACAAGAAAGATCGTGTGGCACTGGTGGGCAAAAATGGTGCAGGAAAATCTACCATGCTCAAAATCATTGCTGGCTTGCAAAGCCCCACAGGAGGCACCGTTTCTAAAGCAAGTGACTTGACCATAGGCTACTTGCCCCAACAAATGCAACTCACCGATCATTGCACGCTCAAAGAGGAAGTGATGACGGCCTTTAACCATGTCAAAGAACTTGACATGCAAATTGAGCAAGCCAACCAACAGCTTGCCGAGCGCACCGACTATGACAGCGAAGACTATCACAAGCTCATAGAGCGAGTGTCGCATCTCACCGAAATGCGTCAACTCTATCAGTCGGAAAACTATGAAGCCGAAATAGAGAAAACTCTAATGGGTTTAGGTTTTGAACGGGCCGACTTTGATCGCAACACAAGCGAGTTTAGCGGAGGCTGGCGCATGCGTGTGGAAATAGCCAAACTACTACTCAGGCACCCCGATGTGTTACTGCTTGACGAACCCACCAACCACCTCGACATAGAATCGATTCAATGGCTTGAGGGGTTTCTCAAAAATCACTCCAATGCAGTGTTGCTGGTGTCGCACGATAAGGCTTTTATTGACAACGTGACCAACCGCACAATTGAAATTTCTTGTGGCAAAATCTATGATTATAGCGTGAACTACTCACACTTTGTGCAACTGCGCCAAGAGCGCGTGGCGCAACAGATGCACGCTTTTGAAAATCAGCAAAAACTCATTCACGACATTGAAGATTTCATTGAGAAATTCAGATATAAACCCACCAAAGCTGTGCAAGTGCAAAGTCGCATCAAGCAACTTGAAAAACTTGAACGCATCGAGGTCGATGAAGTGGATCGCTCGCACTTGCGACTTAAATTTCCTCCGGCTCCACGATCGGGCGACTATCCCATCATAGCCCAAGACTTGCAAAAAAAATATGGTGAGCATCTTGTGTTTCAGGGAGTAGACTTTACCGTCAAAAGAGGAGAAAAAATAGCATTTGTTGGTAAAAATGGTGCAGGAAAATCCACTTTGGTTAAATGCATCATGGGAGAAATTCCCTTTGATGGAGACCTTAAAATTGGGCATAACATCAAAATTGGCTACTTTGCACAAAATCAAGCCCAACTTCTTGATGAATCAATCACCGTGTTCGACACTATCGACATGGTGGCCACAGGCGACATGCGCACACGCATCAACGACTTGCTTGGCGCCTTCATGTTTGGAGGAGCTGCCTCTGAGAAAAAAGTGAAAGTGCTATCGGGAGGAGAAAAGAGCAGGCTGGCCATGATTAAGCTCCTATTGCAACCCGTGAACCTGCTCATCATGGACGAACCCACCAATCACCTCGACATGCGCACCAAAGATGTGCTTAAAGAAGCCATTAAAGACTTCACAGGAACGGTGATTGTGGTGTCGCACGACCGAGACTTCCTCGATGGACTTGTTGAAAAGGTCTTTGAGTTTGGAGGTGGACATGTGAAGGAACACTTGGGAGGTGTGTATGACTTCTTGCAAGCCAAGCAACTTCAATCGCTACACGAGCTTGAAAAGAACGAGAAAGATGGTGTTGCTTCTTCTTTAATTGAGAGTAAAGTAACAGTTAAAGAGTCGAAACTCAACTATCTTGAACAAAAGGAGTTTAATAAAAAAATTAAAGCTCAAGAAAAAAAGCTCAAAACTCTCGAAGAAAC
This sequence comes from uncultured Prevotellaceae bacterium, assembly GCA_947254205.1. GTDB lineage: Bacteria > Bacteroidota > Bacteroidia > Bacteroidales > Muribaculaceae > Sodaliphilus. The sequence goes on along the minus strand of CAMYCE010000033.1, from coordinate 11,497 downwards.
CATCGCCATCTTGGAGCAACAAATTCAAGAAATTGAAGAAAAATTGAGTGGGGGAGATGTGGCAAGTGATCCTGCAATATTTGCTCAACACTCTGAGTTGCAAAACAACTTGGAAGAAGCCATGAATAGCTGGGAAGAAGCTGGCACTAAACTTGACGAATTAAAAGCAACTAATTTATAAAACCTCTATTTTTAAAAAGAAAATGAAAAAAATGAAAACGTTATTTCTTTCGTTGGCTTTGCTCTCAACGGCAACAATGAGCGCAGGCAACCTTGAGAAAAGTGTTGACAAAAAAAAACTGGACACAAGTGTGGCTCCAGGTGCCGATTTCTATCAGTATGCATGCGGTGGCTGGATGAAGGCCAACCCACTTGACCCTCAGTATGCTCGTTTTGGCACATTTGACCAACTGGCCGAAAACAGCAAAACTCAAGTTAAAGAACTCATTGAAGGTTTAGCAAAAGGCTCTCATGCACGCGGTTCCAATTCTCAAAAGATTGCCGACCTCTTCAACATGGGCATGGATAGTGAGCGACTCAATCGCGAGGGTGGCGCTCCTCTCAAGAACTTCATAGAGCAGGTGTCGAAATCTACACGTGCCGACTTCACCAAACTTGTTGCTACTTTCCACAACGGCATCGCATCACCTTTCTTTAATTGCGGAGTAATAGCCGACCTTAAAAATTCAGATGTGAATTTAGTGTATCTTGGACAAGATGGCATGGGGCTTGGCGATCGCGACTACTATATTGAAAATGATGCCAACACCAAGCGTGTGCGCGATGCCTATGTGAGCTATATTCAAGAGCTCTTGCAACTCGTGGGATACAAGAAAGGCGCAGCCAAGAAAGCTGCAACCAATGTCATGAAAATTGAAACAGCTCTGGCACAAGTGGCCATGAGCCGAGAAGAACAGCGCGACTACAATGCCCAATACAACATCTATAGCATTGAGCAACTTAAAAATAAATTCCCACACATTGCGTGGAGCGAATATTTCTCGGTTCTCAAGACCAATGGCATCAACAAAGTGTGTGTGAGTCAGCCCAAATCAATTGCCAAGGTTGACGAAATGCTTGCCAACATGAAAGAAGAACAAATACGCGAATACTTGATATTCAAATATATTGATGCTGCAGCTCCTTACTTGAGCGACAACTTTGTGCAAGCACACTTCGACATGTATTCCAAGGCTCTCTCGGGCAAAAAAGTGATGCAACCACGCTGGAAACGCGCTCTGCAAGTGCCCAACACCCTTTTGGGCGAGGCTGTGGGACAACTTTATGTAGCCAAATACTTCCCTGCCAACTCTAAGAAAAAAATGCAAGACCTCGTCGACAACCTGCGTCGAGCTTTGGGCGAACACATTTCGGGGCTCCCATGGATGAGTCCTCAAACCAAAGTGAATGCCTTGGTTAAACTCAATAGCTTTACTGTGAAAATTGGTTATCCCGAAAAATGGCGCGACTATAGCGCAGTGGCAGTGGACCCCGCTTTGAGTTATTGGCAAAATGTGCTTGCTCTCAATGTGTTTGAAGCAACCGAACACTTTGCCAAATATAACAAACCTGTTGACAAAGACCGCTGGCAAATGACACCACAAACAGTGAATGCCTACTACGAACCCAGCACCAACGAAATTTGTTTCCCGGCTGCAATTCTGCAAAAACCTTACTTTGACCCCGAAGCCGACGATGCCAGCAATTATGGCTCAATTGGTGTGGTGATTGGTCATGAAATGACTCACGGCTTTGACGACCAAGGTCGCAATTTCAATGCCGATGGCAACATGATCGACTGGTGGACCAAAGAAGATGCCCAAAAGTTCCAAGTACTTGCCGACAAGCTTGGTGCTCAATATAGTGCCGAAATCGTTGCCGATGATGTTCATGCCAATGGCAACTTCACGATGGGCGAAAACATTGCCGACCAAGGCGGGTTGCGCGTGTCCTACACCGCCTTCAAGAAAACCCCTCAAGGACAAAGCAATGAAAAACTTGATGGCTTCACTCCCGACCAACGTTTCTTCTTGAGCTACGCCAATGTGTGGGCCAATAACATCACTAAAGAAGAAATTTTGCGTCGCACCAAAGTTGACCCACACTCAATTGGCAAAAACCGCGTGAATGTGGCTCTGCGCAACTTGTTGCCATTCTTCAAGGCTTTCAATATCAAGGAGGGCGACGCTATGTATCGCACCGACGCCGAAAGAGTTACTATTTGGTAAAAAAAATAAATTTTACTTTCAAAAAACGTCATCGCCAAAAAACGATGGCGTTTTTTTTCGGTAATTCAAGTAAAATTTTGTATTTTTGTTCGTTAATAAAAAGTTAACCAATTGTTTCTGAAAACTAAATAAAAAGATACATATATGAAATTCAACATTCAAAGCAAGCTATTGCTGTCGCACCTATCGGCAGTGAGCAAGGTGGTTAATTCCAAGAACAAATTATCCATTCTCGACAATTTCTTGTTTAGTCTCGAAGGAGACAACCTCGTCATTACTGGTAGCGACCAAGAAACCACATTGATGACTCATGTTGAAGTGCAAGATGCTGAAGGAGGCGGAAAATTTGCTGCCAACGTTAAAGTGTTGCTCGACATGTTGAAACAATTGCCCGACTTGGCTCTTGCGTTTGATATTAATGACGAAAATCTCGAAATCAACATCAAATACCTGAATGGTAAATTCAACTTCATTGGCATCAATGGCAACGAATTCCCCACCAAAGCCGCCCCCGAAGATGAACCCCAAAAGTTCACTTTGCCGGTGAAAAAAGTGGTAGACGGCTTGCAACACACCCTCTTTGCCGTGGGAGTTGATGACATGCGCCCTGTGATGATGGGTGTGTTTTGGGATATTAAACCCAGTGAAATTGTCTTTGTGGCAACCGACACTCACAAACTTGTGCGTTTTCGCGAGCTGAACACGGCAACCGGCATTGAATCGTCGTTTATTCTCCCCACCAAGCCGGCATCAATATTGAGTAGCATTCTTGAAAAAGAAGAAGGCAATATCAACATCACTATCGAAAGTAAAAGTGCAACATTTGAGACCGCCAACTACACGCTCACTTGTCGCTTTGTGAACGGTCGCTATCCCAATTACAACTCGGTGATTCCATCGGCAAGCCAATATAGCATTTCAATTGATCGCATGACCTTGCTCAATGCCCTGCGTCGAGTTTCGGTGTTCACAAGTTCAAGCGGTCTTGTGAAATTTGAGCTTAAACCTGGCGAAATTTTCATGTCGACTCAAGACGTTGACTACTCAACATCGGCCGAAGAAAAAATTGCTTGCGACTATAATAGCGATGAGCTATCGATTGGTTTTAACGACAGCAACATTATTGATGTGCTCAACAACATCAACTCCGAGACAGTGACACTAAAACTCATGGATGCCTCAAAAGCAGGAATCTTTGTTCCTGTTGAGCAAGAAGAAGATTGCGACCTCTTGATTTTGCTCATGCCCATGATGCTATAACCCTCCACACTTGACAAGCTATATATTACAATGGAATTAAAACTAAACAATCCGCTCATTTTCTTTGACTTAGAAACAACAGGAATCAACATCACCAAAGACAAAATCGTTGAAATCTCCTACATCAAAGTCTACCCCAATGGGAAAGAAGAGTCAAAGACAATGCGCATTAATCCTGGCATTCACATTCCAGAGCAATCGACAGCAGTTCATCACATCACCGATGAAGATGTGAAAGACGCTCCCACCTTCAAAATGGTTGCCAAAGAGCTGGCGCGAGTGTTTGAGGGTTGTGATGTGGCAGGTTTCAACAGCAACCGCTTTGATGTGCCCTTGCTCGAACAAGAGTTTTTGACAGCCGAAGTCGATTTTGATTTCTCTAAACGAAAATTTGTAGATGTTCAAACCATCTTTCACAAGATGGAACAAAGAAACTTGAGTGCAGCCTACAAATTTTACTGTGGCAAAAATCTCGACGACGCTCACTCGGCCGATGCCGACACCAAGGCCACCTATGAGGTGCTCAAGGCCCAACTCGACCGCTACCCTGAGTTGCAAAACGATGTTGAATATCTCTCAAAGTTTTCGAGTCAAAACAACAATGTTGACTTAGCCGGGCGCATGATTTATAATGAGCAAGGGGTTGCAGTCTTCAATTTTGGAAAATACAAAGGCCAGCCTGTGGTCGAAGTGCTCAAGCGCGATTCGGGCTACTATGGTTGGATGTTGCAAGGCGACTTCCCATTAAACACCAAGAAGGTGCTCACTCGCATCAAGCTATCGATCAAGTAGTTTGTTGAGTAGACTTCACTATACACAACAATTCAACTCTCAACAATAATGAAAAAAACAGTATTGCTCTTTTTATTCTTATTAGCTTGGACCACAACACATGTTGCTGCCCAAGAGTTGAATTGCAATGTTGAAATCAACTCCAGTAAGGTTTCCAATGCCAATAAAGAGATTTTCAATAGTCTCAAAGAAGCCATTACCGAGTATATGAACACCAACAAGTGGACCGAAGCACAATTTGGAGCCAACGAAAAGATTCAGTGCAAGCTATTTTTCACCATCAATAGCTACAACGATGGCACCAATAAAATGTCGGGCGACCTGCAAGTGCAATCGCAACGCCCGGTCTACAATAGTTCCTACACTACTACCATTCTTAATTTCAAGGACACAAAAATAGATTTTGTGTATGAGCAAAATCAACCTTTAGTTTTCTCGGAACAAGACATGCAAAGCAACCTCACGGCTATTCTCAACTTTTATGCCTACATGATTATAGCCCTCGACTTCGATAGCTTTGCAAAGAATGGGGGAGACCCCTACTATGACAAAGCTGGCAATGTGGTGCGCATGGCTCAAAGTAGTGGGGAGAGTGGCTGGAAGGCTTTTGAAGACACCAAAAACCGCAGTGCAGTGCTCAGTGCGTTTACCGATAAGGCCACTTCGCCCATCAGAGAGATTTTATATAACTACCACCGATTGGGACTCGACCAAATGGTAGTGAGTGCCGATAAAGGTCGCTCTGAGATTACTAAGACGATTTCAACATTGAAAAAGATTTTTGATGTTGCCCCCATGTCGGTGTGCTTGTCGATGTTTAAAGATGCCAAACTCGATGAGCTTGTGAATGTGTACTCCAAAGCCAACATGACCGAAAAAGAAGCCGTGTATGAGCAGCTTTACCCCCTTTATCCAACCGAAGGACAACGCTTAGATAAAATCAAACAAGAAGTCACCAACAATTAAAGATTTCTCGAACACACAACCCACATGCTTAGCTCTTTATACATTTCAAACTATGCTTTGATTGATGAGTTGGAAATCAATTTCGACCAAGGTTTCACCATTTTAACCGGTGAAACTGGAGCCGGCAAATCCATCATCTTGGGAGCATTGTCACTCATTCTTGGAGAAAGAGCCGAAATTCGTTCTATTAGAAACAAGGACGCCAAAACTGTGGTAGAAGCAACGTTTGATTTAACCCATTTTAGCGAACTTGGTGATTTCTTTACTGCCAATAGTATTGATTTTTTTGAAAAAGAATGCATTGTGCGGCGTGAGCTAAGCCCTTCGGGACGCTCAAGAGCCTTTATCAATGACACCCCTGTGAATGTTTCTATTCTCAAAGAGCTCACATCACAACTCATTGACATACATTCACAACACAGCAATATGTTGCTCTCTTCGGCACAGTTCCAGCTCTCGGTGCTCGACCACATTGCTGGCAATGGCGAGCTTTTGAGCACCTTTGCACAAGAATTTAAGCACTACCAGACTTTAAAACGTGACTTAGAGGCACTTCAAGCATCTTACAATCAATCGAAGCAAGAAGAAGACTACATTTGCTTTCAACTTGAGCAATTGCAATCGCTTGCTTTGCAAGAAAACGAAGACAACGAACTTGAAGCACGGCAACAGAAACTTGCCAATGTCACAGAGATTAAAGACTGCTTGTGGACAGTGAATGAAGCACTTGACCGAGAAGAAAACTCCATTATCGATCAATTGTCGACCCTAAGTCACAAACTAAGTGTTGCCGAGAAAAATTTAAGTGAAATTGAGGGGTTGAGCGAGCGTATAGAATCGGTAGTGATTGAACTCAAAGATATTGCCCACACAGTTGCTATCACCAATAGCGAACTCAGTGATGACCCTCAAACTCTTGCCGAAACCGAAGAACGGTTGAGCAATATCTATGCCCAAGAACGCAAGCATAGTGTGGACTCGGTGAATGAACTTCTCGAAATTCAGCATCGTTTTGAAGCTCAAATTGCCACAATCAACAATAGCGATGAGGCCATTGCACAAAAAAAGATAGCTCTTGAAAAACAATTGAAGGTATTGACACTCATGGCTCAGCAACTTTCAAAAGCTCGACGACAAGCAGCCACAAAGTTTATTGCAGCTCTCAAGCACGATGCACAAGCATTGGGCATGAAAAACTTGCAATTTTCCATTGATTTTCAAGATATTGAAGTGTGCGCAACCGGGACCGACAATGTTGATTTCTTGTTTGCATTCAACAAGAGTCAAGAGCTCATGCCCGTGAAAAACACCGCATCGGGAGGTGAAATTTCACGACTCATGTTGTGCATCAAGTCGATTATTGCCAAGAGCATGAACTTGCCCACAATCGTTTTTGACGAAGTTGATACTGGCGTTTCGGGTGACATTGCCAACCGCATTGGGGGAGTGATGAAAGAAATGAGCCAACACATTCAAGTGATGTCGATCACCCACTTGCCTCAGGTTGCCGCTCATGGCAACCAGCATCTCATGGTTTATAAAGAAGACACCGGCAACACCACACTCACACACGTTAAAACCCTATCAAGCGACGAGCATGTGCTTGAAGTGGCACGCATGCTGAGTGGAGAAAACATCAATGAAGCATCGATCAACAATGCCAAATCGCTCATTGAGCATTGTCGCTAATGCCTAAAAGGGCAAAATAGATGCTCATTTTATTTGAAAACAACCCTTTTTTGGGGTAAATTTGCAAAAAAATTACACAATGATTAATAGAGTATTGATAAGAATCAAGGTAGTGCAAATGTTGTACTCCTATTCAATAACACGCAATGAGGTAACTCTAACAAGCAGTAAAAAAGAGTTGCAAAAAAGTTTAGACAAGTCTTATGAGCTGTATCATAGCCTATTACAGCTACTCATCGACTTGACACATCAGCAAGATTTGCGTTTAGACGAAGCTAAACACAAGTTTTTGCCATCGCAAGAAGATTTAAATCCTAACACACGTTTTGTTGACAATGAGCTTGTTAAGGTGCTTAAAAGCAACACAATTTTCACCGACTTTGTGAGTCAAAACAATATTACATGGAACGATGACTTGATTTTCTTGCGTCTCATGCTCGATAAACTCACACACAGCGAGGAATATCAAACCTATATGTCGATGGACAAGACCGACTTTGCCAGCGATTGTGAATTTTGGTATCACGCTTTGAAAAAAGTGATTTTACCCGATGATGACTTGCTTGAAGCCCTTGAAAACAAATCGGTGTATTGGGGCATTGATGACTTGGAAATCATGGGACAATTTGTGCTCAAAACAATTCGCAAGATTGAAGACAACGTGAGCAACCCCATCTCGCCCAAATACAAAGACGAAGAAGATGAAGCCTTTGGCGATTTGCTGTTTTCCAAAACAGTTGCACAAATGCCACAAAACAATGAACTCATCGACCAATTTGTGAAAACCGAGAAATGGGATTCTGAACGATTGGCTCTCATGGATCGCATTGTGATGTGCGCGGCCTTGACCGAAATCAAGGAATTTGATAGCATTCCCGTGAATGTGTCGCTCAACGAATATATTGAACTTGCCAAAAACTTCAGCACGCCACACAGTGGGCAGTTTGTGAACGGCATTTTAAATGCAGTGGTTAAGCACTTGCGCAGTGAACGAAAACTTATTAAAAACTAAACAAATAAATTTATAAATTATGCTCAACTTCATTCTACTTCAAGCAGGAACATCTCAAAATGGCAATGGCTGGACTTCTATTGTAATGATTGTAGCCATGATTGCTATTTTCTACTTTTTCATGATTCGCCCCCAAAGCAAGAAGCAAAAAGAAATGAAAAAATTTCGCGATGCAATGGCAAAAGGCGATCATGTGACCACAGCTGGAGGAATTCATGGCAAGATTAAAGATGTGAAAGAAACCACCATTTTGCTTGAAATTGCCGATGGAGTCAAAATCACTATCGACAAAGCTATGGTTTATCCTTCGGGGAAAGATGTGGTTGAGTCGGGGAGTGATTTAAAAACAAACCAATAATTTTTTCGTAAAAAAACACACACTATGCCAATCTTCTCAAGAATATTGGCATAGTAATCATATAACATCAAGCACCATGTCGATAAAAGAGAAACTTGCACATGTAAAAATCAATGCATCAAGATCAAAAACCAAATCAATCTTGGTGTATATGCTATTTGTGCTCATTTCGGCAGTTTTTTGGTGCTTTATCACTCTTAATAAAGTTGTTCAGCAAGACATAGCTTTTCGACTTGAAGTCACCAATATTCCCTCCGAAGTCACAATCATCGACGACATTCCGTCGGTTATCAACGTGACGATACGCGATAGGGGAGTAGCGTTTGTGAAATATGCCCTTTGGGGGGCTCCCGTAATGAAGATTCGCTTCTCCGACTTTGCCGATCCAAACTCTGGTTTCATGAGACTCAACTCTCTTCAAATTAGAAGTTTGATAAAAAAAATGCTGAATCGAGAAGCTTCAGTTGTGGGCATTTTACCCGATGCCGTGAGTGTGAAATTTACAGCACTTCCGGGCAAAAAGGTTCCCATTAGATTTGACCTCGACATTTCTCCCGACATCAAATATGTGGTGAATGGTGTTCCTGTCATGGAGGTTGACTCGGTGATGGTGTACTCCGATAGAGAAACTCTGGCAGGCATTAATGAAGTGTTTACCTATCATGTTCAAGAATCAGGACTGACCGACACCCTGCGTCGTGAAGTAACTATTGCCCCCATTGTTGGAGCCAAGGTGCAACCTCGCACTATCCACATCATGGTGCCAATAGAGCAACTCATCGCCAAACGTAAACACATACCCATATCGGTGCGCAACTTGCCCGACAATGTGAAGTTGTTGCTCTCTCCGTCAATAGTCGAAGCAACTTTCCTTGTGCCCAAGAGCTTGTTTAAAAACAATGCCAACGACATCACTGCCGTTGTCGACTACAACACATTTAACTGGACATCAAACTCCAACAAGGTTGCAGTGTCTGTTGGAGAATCTCCTGCTGTGTATAAAAACATTGAAATTTCGCCCGATAGCATCGAGTATATCATTGAAAAAGGGTTGTCGAAATGATTTATATTGCGATCACAGGAGGCATTGGTAGCGGAAAAAGCATGATTGCCCAACTCTTGAGGGTGATGAATTATCCGGTATATGACACCGATAGTCGAGCCCGACAGCTCATGAATGAATCTCAGCCCATCAAGAGATTGCTGATAGAGGCCTTTGGTAGCTCAACCTATGAAAATCATAAACTAAACCGCAACTACTTGAGCACAATAGTGTTTAAAGATTCTGCAGCCCTTAAAAAGATTAATGCAATCGTTCACCCTGCTGTGAAACAAGATTTTGAAAATTGGGCTCAAAAGCAAAAATCGCACATCGTTTTTTTTGAAACAGCCCTGCTCTATGAGAGCCACATGGACTCAATTGCACAGGAGATTTGGAAAGTAGATGCCCCCATCGGCATGAGAATAGAACGTGTGAAACGACGCAATGCCATGCAAGAAGACGATATTAAACGTCGCATGGCAGCTCAAACTGAGGAATTGCGCCCCAACGAAAAAGACCGGCTTATCATCAACGACAACTCAAATGCTCTCATGCCACAAGTCATAGAACTCATTAGGCAACTTTAGCTATCAATCACCATGCCTGTGTAGCAATAAAAGATAGAATAAACCCCAATCGGTCATTAGGTCGCAATAAGAAAATATCTTAGGCTTTTCCTTGCCTTTGTCATTTATTTTGGTTCTTTTTGACTGCTTTTTCGGTTGTTTAGCCCGCTAAACGCCCTCAAAATCAATCAAAAATTACTCAAAATAATTTGACAAAAACAAAGAAACCTAATGACCGATTTGGGATAAAAAGCATAATTACAATTTTTTGAACCCACTTTTTTTTATTACTTTTGTATTCACATAAAAATAAATATCATAAGAAATATTTCAGCACTATGTTAAAGGAAATTCTATGTATCACAGGGAAGCCAGGCCTGTATAAGTTGGTATCTTACGGTAAAAATTTTGTAATTGTTGAAAGTCTTGCCGAGAAAAAAAGAGTACCAGCACACTCGCGCGACAAAATCATTTCTCTTGGTGATGTAGCAATATATACGACCGAAGAAGATGTTCCATTGAGTGAAGTGTTTGAGTCGATTTATAAAAAATATGGCCAAGCACTCAACTCTTCCGACTATAAAACTCCCGAAGCGTTAGATGAATTCTTCAAAGGCGTTTTGCCCAACTATGATGTTGACCGTGTTTATAAAACCGATATTAAAAAGGTGATTACATGGTATAATATTCTCGTAAAAGCTGGCTTCACCACCTTCATTGAAGAGAAAAAAGATGAAGAACAAGAAGCGGCTTCCAGTGATAAATAAAAAAGGAGACAAATATAAACTCACAAGGTGCTGAAGTCGCTTCACATAATAGCAAGCGTGCTTTAGCACCTCTTTTTTTTTAACCCCAATCGGTCATTAGGTCGCAATAAGAAAATATCTTAGGCTTTTCCTTGCCTTTGTCATTTATTTGACAAAAACAAAGAAACCTAATGACCGATTTGGGTTAAACGATAACGTGTGGAATGAGGCAATGCGTTCAAAAACTATTCATCGTCCTTGCACTTGCACTGGTTGTGAGTGCTGTGAGTTCGTGCCACACCAAACACGCTATCACCGGCAATCGCCCATCTTCCAATAAAGGAATACAATCGGGTAAACTAATTATAGAAAAAGGGGACAACACACAGTTGTATCAAGAAATCAACAAGTGGATAGGAACTCCCTATGCTGCAGGAGCACACACCATGGGGCAAGGCACCGATTGCTCAGGCTTTGTGATGGAAGTGTATAAAACAGTTTTCCACATCGATTTAGAGCGCAATTCTAAACGAATGTGTGAGAAAAATTGTGTGATGATTAAGCCAGATGAGCTAAAAGAAGGAGACTTAGTGTTTTTCAACACTGGAGGCTCAAATGGAAGCATCAACCATGTGGGAATATACCTTAAAGCAGGAAAATTTGCCCATGCATCAAGTTCGCGAGGGGTCATGATTAGCGACATGAGCCAAGCCTATTATATCAAGCACTTTATTGTCGCCGGCAGAGTATTGCAACCCTAACATTTTTTTTAACCCAAATCGGCCATTAGGTTTCTTTGTTTTTGTCAAATTATTTTGAGTAATTTTTGATTGATTTT
>CAMYCE010000032.1 GCA_947254205.1 uncultured Prevotellaceae bacterium | reverse complement strand
ATCTACACGTAAGGAGTCGTCGGCAGCGTCAGATGTGTATAAGAGACAGGCGAAGTGTCGCCCCGCCCCCACGACACTGGCATGGTGACCATGATTTCACAAGACCAAAGCGAGTTTGCCTTGCATGCTCGCGCTCTCATGGGCTTGCCCATTCCCGCCATCAGGTTCTATGGCCCATCGGCAAGCAAAGCCGTTGTGGTTGAAGGCGACAGCAACCGTGTGGAATTTGAAGATGTGGACAAGGCATTGGAAGAGGAAGGGGTGCAATTGCGCATTTTTGGCAAACCCGAAGTGTCGGGCCATCGTCGCATGGCGGTGATACTCGCCACTGGCAACGATGTTGAAAGTGCCAAAGCCAAATGCGACCGAGCCTTTGCCAAGCTCAAAATCAATGTACTCGAGAGCAAGTAAACAGGAAATTAAACCCCAATCGGTCATTAGGTCGCAATAAGAAAATATCTTAGGCTTTTCCTTGCCTTTGTCATTTATTTTGAGTAATTTGACAAAAACAAAGAAACCTAATGCCCGATTGGGGTTAAAGCTATCAAAACAAAATGCACCATGCCAACAGAGAGGAGGCATGGTGCATTTTGTTTGTCGCTATATGGCAACTTTTATTTCTTGGCCATGAGTTGATTTACCTTGGCTGTTAATTCATCACCCATCAATCCACGCGACACAATCTTGCCTTGAGCATCAAAGATGATGATGTGGGGAATGCCCATAATGCCATAAATGTTGGTGGGCTCATCGAGTTTTTTGTTGCCCACCATCACAGGCCAAGGCATGCCCAATTGCTTGATTGCAGCACGGCTATCGGCCGGAGCGTCCCACACTGCAACTCCCAAGAAATTCATGCCCTTGCCATTATACCGGTCATAGAGTTTCTTGATGTTGGGAATTTCACGACGGCATGGTCCACACCAACTTGCCCAAAAGTCGACCAAAGTGTAGCTACCCTTGCCCACATGATCACTCAACTTGTGGATCTTGCCATCGTCGCCCATAATAGTGAAATCGGTAAACATTTTGCCCTCGGCAGTAATGGCCAGTTGGTGGGCATCGCTCTTGGCCTTTTGCACAAGTTTCAAGTCTTTGTAGCTGGCAGGTGCCAATTTAATGACCGAGTCGAGTTGTGCCTCGGTGAAATCTTGATACATGAGATAGTTGTAGAAAGCCCATTGTCCGAGTCCATTGTCTTTATTGGCCTCATAGGCACGATAAAACACATCTCCCTCTTTTTTGTAGTAGCTACTCATGATTGAGTCGGCCTCTTGCCGGCTCATCTTTAAAGTCTCCGACATGTTTTCGGCTTCGGTCTCGATGTCATCGATTTGCTTGTAGATTTTTTTGAGAGCGTCGTTGAGGGCTGTGCCACTCACTTCACCCTTGTCCCAATTGATTGAAATTTCACCTTTTTCAACCATGAAGCCCATGAGCTTGCCACCGACAATGAGATGGGCATAATAGGAATTTTCAACGTCACCTTCAAGCACAACATTGCGATTGGCCACAGTGGCTTGTTGCAAGGTGTCGCCACCGTCATAGCTGGTGAGATAGGCCACTTTGCCATTCATTGAATCATCGGCAAACGATACCATAATCTTGTACTTCTCTCCTCCACATGAAGTGAGAAGCAAGGCGGTGCACAGCACCAGCAATAAATTTTTAATTGTTTTCATTTATACTCTTTATTATGTTTTTTTTGTTTTGATTAATTGACTATTGCCCGATAGAGCAACGATTGAATGTGGCTGCGAGCACTCACACGCCCAAAGTTGGGGTTGCTGCGAGTGGGGCTCACACGGTTGCTCAAGAAGATGTATATCATGTCATTTTTGGGGTCGACCCAAAAGCAAGTGCCAGTGAAACCTGTGTGTCCATAGGTTTCGGGAGTGGCTTCGGGGCAGGTTGAAGAAGCATTAGGGTTGCCCACCACAGGCTTGTCGAAGCCCAAACCTCGATGCGAGTTGGGACTCTTTTGGGTGGTGAAGGTTTCAACCGTAGAGCTCTTGTAGATGCGTTGTCCGCCATAGGTGCCACCATTGAGCCACAGTTGCAACAACTTGGCAAGGTCGTTGGCCGTGGAAAACAAGCCTGCATTACCCTGCACTCCACCCGAGAAGGCCGCCAACTCATCGTGCACATAGCCATGAATGTGCTGACGACGCAAGTAGGTGTCGTTTTCGGTATAGGCAATTTGCGAGGCTGGGAATTTGCTCAAGGGGCGATACATCGTGTGATAGGCTCCCAAAGGGGCAAAGATGTTGTTGTTCACATAGTAGTTGAGAGGCAACTTAGAGATATTTTCCACTGCATTGGCAAGCAGGCAAAAATTCAAGCAACTATAAAGATAGCGTTTTGCCCCCAAGGGTTGGGTGTAGATGCGAGCCATGATGGAATCGTGGGTTGCACGGCAGCCCCAAATGCCCTCGGCAATGGGAGTGTCAAACTTGTCGGTCTTGGTGGTTGAGAGTATGTCGGTGCGCAATTTGGCAAACTTGTTGCCATAGGCACCGTCCATGATTTTAATGGTATTGGCCGAGTTGGGGGTGGAGGTGATGAGGGGGGCCGTGTAGGTAGCTCGGTCAAACATCATTTCCCACATGCTCAATGAAGGTGGCATGCCCGTTTCGTGATAAAGCAAGTCGCGAAAGGTGATATTTTCTTTATCGCCCCCTTTCAAGCCTGCAATGAAATCGCTGGCCTTGTCGTCGAGCTGAAATTTGCCCTCGTCATAGAGTTTCATCACACCACTCAATGTGCCAGTGGCTTTTGACACCGATGCCAACCCAAAAAGAGTGTTGACGGTGACAGGTATTTCACTCCCAAAGTCGGTTTCTCCATAAGCACGATTAAACACCACCTTGCCATGACGGGCCACAAGCACTTGACACCCCGGAAAGGCACGTTGGTCAAGGCCATAGCGACATATCGAGTCGATTTTGGCAGAGAGATTGGCATTGAAGCCCACCTCGGCAGGAATTGTATAGCCCAATCGAGTGGCCTTGTAGTGCACACCTGTGCCCGCCTTGAGCTTACCCTTGCCTGTCTCCACATTCACAGGCAACACTCCGGTAGCTGCATTGCCACCAAAGATGGTCTGCACCAAGTAGTCCTCGGCTACAGTAGTGTTTTCATAGGCCAGCACCGAGGCCTTCACATAGGAATTGCCTAAAAGCGAGCCATAGGGGTTGAGCTTCTCGGGGTGGCACATGATGGCTACCACCACATTGGAGAAATGACTGGCCAAATACTTGGCAGCCTTCACATAGGCAGGATTTTCTTTAGCAATCGAAATAATCGTCACGTTAAAGTTGCCTTGTCGCAATTTGCTCTCAAGCGACGCGATGGGCTCATCGGCATTGAAATCAAAAGCATGAGTTTCGGCATAATTGGCACAGCGGCGTTGAAACATTGATTGCAAGCCGTTTTCATTGCCCATCGTGACCACTGCAATGCGACGGTAGGCAAGATTGCTCAACGGCAAAATCGAAGCATCATTTTTCACCACAGTCACAGCACTTGCCGTGAGCCTGCGATTGAGCACAGTGGCTTGAGTGGAGTTTATATCCTTGACAATGTGGTTAAGATCGATGTGAGGGGGAGTGCTAAGCCCTAAGGCATATTTATATCTCAAAATCTTCTTGCAGCGTGCATCAAGGCTCTTTTGCTTGAGCGTGCCCGAGGCAATAGCAGCCTTGATGGCTTTTATTTCTTTGTCAATGTCAACAGGCATGAGCAAAACATCGTTGCCAGCGAGCAAGGCGTTGACACACACCGAGCCGTCGACAAATTTTGCCCCTTCCATGTTTAAAGCATCGGTAAAGATGAGTCCCTGAAAACCCATTTTCTTTTGCAACAATTTGGTCACAAACTTAGGCGACATCGTGCCCGGGATTTTTTGGGGCTCAATGGCAGGAACATGAAGGTGAGCCGTGAGCACACCGCCCAGCCCTGCATCAAAATAGCGTTGGAATGGCACAAAGTCGAAGAGTTGCAATTCACGCATCGATTTGTCGATAACCGGCAATGTTTTGTGTGAATCGGCAGTTGTGGCACCATGACCAGGGAAATGCTTGGCCACCGAGAGCACGCCACCGTCTTCAAGTCCACGAGCAAAGGCGATGCCATGACGAGCCACCAACTCGGGGTCGGAACCATAGGCGCGAGTGCCCAGCACTGTGTGGGCACGGTCGGTTACATCGAGCACCGGAGCAAAGTCTACATTCACCCCAATACGACGACACTCACGGGCCAATTCACGGCCATAGTCATAGAAATAGCGGTCATCGCCTATTGCACCCAAAAACAAGTTGCGCGGAAATCGAGGGGCATCTTCAAGCCGCATCGAGAGCCCCCACTCGGCATCGAGCGTGATGAGCAGGGGCACAGTGGCAAGCGACTGGGCATAGTTGGTGAGTTTAGCTTGTGTGACTATGTCGTTCTCATTATAAATGAGACCACCCACTTTGTATTGCTCAACATAGTTTTTCACCACTTCCTCGGCCTTGGGAGAGCGAGGATCAACAGCCATGACAAAGAGTTGCGCAATGCGCTCGTCGGGTGTCATGGCCTTGAAGGTTTGGTTTACCCATGCATTCATAGCCTTTTGATTGACCTTCGACAATATCGTGGGCTGGCGATGGGCATGAGCTTGTGTTGTGCCCAAACCAAGCAACAACACAAGCAAAAAGAAGATTTTTTTTGAGATTGACATTTATTTAGATTATGGATTTTTTTATTGCAACCTCATGCGTTTGTCGCTCTTGGCCTCAATGCGCTTGCCCTGCGACTGCAACAACTTCACATAGTTGAGAATGTGGTTGCCATACTTTTGGTTGTCGAGATACACGCGCTTGCCATTCTTGAACGACACCATATAGTCGCCACCATTGGCCAAGAAGTTGATAGTTGCCACAGCATAAGTTTGTGCAGGCTTGATGTCCTTGCCATTGAGCTTGGCCGAGACAATCTCTTTCTTGCCGTTATATCTCACTTGCAATTGCTTGCTCACCGCATCACCATCGCGATAGGCCATGACTTTGAGGGCATCGAGCAGGTCTTGCCCCGTGAGTTCAAGCACCACAAAGCGGTTGTCGAAGGGGAACATCGACCTAATGGTGCCCTCGGTGATAGGGCCTTGAGGCATGTCGATGCGAATGCCACCCTTGTTCATGATGCAGCAATCAATCTTGCCAGTATATAGAGTGGGCATGATGTTCATGACGGCATCGGTGAGCCAATTCATCATGGCATCACCATTATTTTTCATAAATCGTGTAGAGGTAGCCACAGGTGCAGTTTCGAGGCGCACCACCTCTTTGCGATAGCCATTGAGCCACTCGTTGAGAGCAGTATAGGCTTGGGCAGCTTCGTCCCATGAGGCATCAACCACGATGTGCTTATAGTCGACGGCTCCTGTTTCGAGGTCGAGGTCGTAAACGCCCACCAGCTTGCCCGACTTGCCATTTTGTCCGATTGTGACAATTTTCCCATCGGCATTGCGCACCCGCGAATACACCGAACCCGGCTCAATCACAGTGTGAGAGTGTCCGCCAATCACCATGTCGATATAGTGACTATGAGCCACTATGAGCGAGTCGTTGGGCTCTTTGGGGTCCATCGAGTTATAACCAATGTGAGAAATCATCACGGCATAGTCGACCTTTTGCACCTCTTTGAGATATTGGGCAGTGGCATCGGCAACTTGCATGGCATCGAGATAGCGAAGGCCCTTGAAATTGCCTTCGGCAACCATGCCCACGGGATTCACACTAATGCCAAAAAAGCCCACTCGCTTGTCGCCAAAGGCTTTAACCAGATAGGGTTGAACGCCTTGCACACGCGATGCGCTCACGTCGTAGTTGGCCGAGAGCTTCACTGCCTTGAGGTTGTTGTAGAATGTTGACAAACTGTCGATGCCATTGTCAAACTCATGGTTGCCAAAAATGACCATGTCATATTTTAGACTATCGATTAAGGGAAATTCCACGCGCCCGCCATAGAGCGAGAAATAATTGGAGCCCTGCACGGCATCGCCGGCATGAACCACCACGCAATTTTTGTTTTCTTTTCTAATTTTGTCGTAGATAGCACGGCGACGCAACACGCCACCTTTTCCATCGGGAGCAGGATCGATTTGGCTGTGGGTGTCGTTTACTGCTACAATTTTCACATGGTCGGCTTGAGCACATGGAGCCAGCACCACCACAAGCAAGCAAGCCCATAAAAGACTCTTAAAATTATTCATAAATCAAAACATTTTTTAGTGTTAGAACTATTTTATTGAATCACAAAGATACGATTTTTCAACAAAATACACTTAGTAAATACAAGAAAAAAAGACGACTCCACATATAACACTACGTAGAGCCGCCACGATAAAACGAGTATATGAAATAGATTATTTATTATTTCACGATTAAGCCACGACCAGTCATGTCGGCAGGCTGTTCGAGTCCCATGATTTGCAAAATGCTGGGAGCCACATCGGCCAATCGGCCATTCTTGACACGGGCATCGGCATTGGCAGTTACATAAACAAAGGGAACGGGGTTGAGCGAATGGGCCGTGTTGGGTGTTCCATCTTCATTCACAGCATGGTCGGCATTGCCATGGTCGGCTATGATAATAACTTCATAGTCGGCAGCCTTGGCGGCCTCAACGGTAGCTTCCACACACTTGTCGATAGCCACCACTGCTTTTTGAATTGCAGGATAGACGCCCGTGTGTCCCACCATGTCGCCATTGGCATAGTTGACCACAATGAAGTCATAGGTCTTTTCTCCTATTGCAGCCACCAACTTGTCTTTCACCTCATAGGCACTCATTTCGGGCTTGAGGTCATAGGTTGCCACCTTGGGCGATGGCACCAAGATGCGGTCTTCGCCTTCAAATGGAGCTTCGCGCCCACCATTAAAGAAGAATGTGACGTGGGCATATTTTTCGGTTTCGGCAATGTGCAATTGCTTGAGCCCCTTGTCGCTCAAATATTGAGCCAAAGTGTTTTGCACATTTTCTTTTTTGAAAATCACGTGCACATCTTTGAAATTGGGGTCATAGGGGGTCATGCAATAGAATTGCAAATTGGCAATCGTGTGCATGCCCTCTTCGGGCAGGTCTTGCTGTGTGAGCACAGCAGTGATTTCTTTGGCTCGGTCGTTGCGGTAGTTGAAGAAAATAACCACATCGCCCTCTTTGATGCGGCCATCAACAGTAGAGTTCACAATGGGTTTAATAAACTCATCGGTCACACCCTCGTCATAGGACTCTTGAATGGCCTCCACCATGTTGTCGCTTGGCTTGCCCTCGCCATTCACCAGCTGATCATAGGCAAGCTTCACGCGATCCCAACGCTTGTCGCGATCCATGGCATAGTAGCGTCCCGTGACAGTCGACACCACACCTGCACTCTTGGCGCAATGCTCCTCAACAGCTGCAACAAAGCCTTTGCCACTCTCGGGGTCGGTGTCACGACCGTCCATAAAGCAGTGCACGAACACCTTGTCGAGTTCATATTCTTTGGCAATATCGCAAAGGGCAAACAAGTGGTCGAGTGAGCTGTGCACACCACCCGTTGAGGTGAGCCCCATGAAATGAATGGCCTTGCCTGTGCGCTTGGCATAGCTGTAGGCTTCAACAATCTCAGGATTCTGCTTGATTGAGCCATCGGCAATTGCCTTATTGATTTTCACCAAATCTTGATACACTACACGGCCACCGCCAATGTTGAGGTGTCCCACCTCGCTGTTGCCCATTTGACCGTTGGGCAAGCCCACGTCTTCGCCACAAGCCATGAGTTGGCTGTTGGGATAGTTTTTCAACAGGCTGTCCCAATAGGGAGTGGGTGTTGAAAAAATGGCGTTGCTTTTTTCGCTATTTCCCATTCCCCAACCATCGAGAATCATCAATAATGCTTTTTTCCCCATAATGAAACTATGATATTTTTATCTGAGTAAGTTTTCTATGTTCTTTATCCTTTTATTTTGCAACAATTCAATAATAGGTCACATTTTAAAAGGTTGCAAAGTTATAAAAAAATCAGGAAAATTCCTCCTTATAATAGCTAAATAAATAAATTAAAAGTTTTTTTGCACTAAAAATGGATTTTTCACCCGCTTCAAAACATTTTTTTTAATTGTTAATTCCTATATTTGCAACGATAGACAAATTACCTAACATCAATTTTAAACCCCATCAGTTATGAAAAAAACATTCCTAAAACTATTAACCTTGAGCACACTGTTGTTGCTCATCGCATCATGCAGCAACAACAACTCACTCATGCTAAAAATGATTCCGCATGATGCCATTGCAATAGTCGAAATGAATCCTTCGACTATTGCCCGGCACCTTGAATTGGGCATGAATAATGGCAATATTCAACTGCCCAAAGAAGTAGAGTCGATACTAACACCCGAAACAAGCAAAAAAGTTAACGAAAATTTCCAATCGCTGACAAAATTGAACATCGACCTAAAAAGCAACATCTACTTAATGGCCAATCTCGACGATGCCACATCAGCTATCACAATGCTTGTGCCCATCAAAGATGACAAAGAGTGCCAACAAGGCTTGAGCGAGTTGGGAAAGAAAAATCAACACCCCATTGCTTTCACTGAAAAAGAGGGCATGCAAGTTGCCATTGCCAACCCGCAGACAGGTATTGCCATTCACGATGGCATCATGATCGCCTATATGCCCATGAATGGTAGCATCGATGAAAAAAAACTTGTCGACTATGCAAAAAAACTCTATCAACACGACTACAAGAGCATTGCCGAAGTTGACAAAGCCAAAGAGCAACTATCGAGCGATCATGACATCAATCTCTATCTCAACGTGAAAAGGCTCACCACTCTCATGGGAAGCTTGAATGCAGGTTTCTATGCTCAAATCCCCTTGATGCAATATACCCAAGAGGTCGATGCCATGTGTTATAGCATTGACTTAAAAGACAGAATGGTGACCATTGAAGGCGAAGTGATTGCCAATGAAGACTCCGACTACATGAAGATGCTCAACTCGCTGAGCGATGTGGAGCCCTCAAACTCATTTCTTGACGTGCAACCTGCCAATGCCAACATGCTCATGGTCTACCACATGAATGGAGAAAATTTGGCTAAATTTCAGCAAATGGAAGGTATTGTCAAACAAATAGAAGAAAGTGGCGTGATGGGCGATGTTGACCTCATGGAATTTTTGAAGTCAATCAAGGGAGCCATCTCGGTAGGCTTTATCAAAGACAATAAAGGCGACAATTTTGAGGTTGTAGTGGGTATTGAATCGACCAATGTCGACTATCTCAAAAAAGCAATCACACAAATTGCTCAAACGATAACAGGCACGCCTTTCACAACCAACGACCAAGAAACCATTTGGAACTTCGGAAGCAACATAGTTTCACTCAGTAGCAAGTCTAAAACAGTGATTCTTAAATATTGTGACAACATCGACATAGCACAAGCGCAACCCCTAAGCTCAAATCAAGAGGTGCAAAAACTTTTTAAAGGAGCCAAAAGTGCCATGTGGGGCAACTACAACATCAATGGGCAATCGCTACACTTCGATGCCACAAGCAACGATCTAAAAACTGGCTCAATGCATTTCTACGCCACCGATCAAGCTGGCAAAAAAATGAGCATACTATGTTATGGAAACCTGATGAATCAACGTTTAAATTTTTAATGGGTATAAAATAAACAGTCAAATAAAAAGATGGTGCTGTGGATGGGAAAAAAAATGCCCCAACACAGCACTATTTTTATTGACAAAAAACTTAAGTTGTTACACAATAATTTTGTAAATTTGCTATCCAAGTTCACTTTTAACCCAAATCGGTCATTAGGTTTCTTGGTATTTGACAATTTATTTTGAGGAGTTTTTGATTGATTTTGAGGGCGTTTAGCGGGCTAAACAACCGAAAAAACAGTCAAAAAGAACCAAAATAAATGGCAAAGATGAAGAAAATCCCAAAATATTATCTTCATGCGGCCTAATGACCGATTTGGGTTTAAGCAAATTCAACAATAATGCAAGCTACTCAAGTTAAGTTATACTCTCTCTCGTTGCGAGACACTCGCACCTATCTTGCCACAGCATTGTTTATTGCGGGCAACATTGTTTTTCCGCAACTGTGCCATGTGGCGTTGCACCAAGGAGGACTCATCTTCCTGCCCATTTATTTCTTCACTCTCATAGGTGCCTATAAATGTGGGCTCAAGGTGGGATTGCTCACCGCTGTGCTATCACCTATCGTCAACTCTTTTTTCTTTGGCATGCCTCCAACTGCCGCATTGCCCGCCATTCTCATCAAGTCGGTTTTGCTTGCCGGAGCTGCTGCCATGGTGGCTCATCGTTTCAAAAAGGTGTCGCTACTTGCCCTTGTGGCAGTTGTGCTATTCTATCAAGTGGCAGGTTGTGGCTTTGAATGGTTGCTCAAGGGCAGTTTCATGGCCAGCATTCAAGATTTCAGGCTGGGCGTTCCTGGCATGCTCATTCAGGTGATTGGTGGCTATGTCGTGTTGCGCTATATTATCACTAAATAAAATTGCGCCTTGCAGTGGCTCATCGACATATTGCACCGAGAGGGTTGCTCGCTGGTGGTGAGCAACCATGGTGTGGTGAAAACGTTCAACAAGAAAGGTGTGCGCGACCTTGAAGACTTACTCAACCACGAGCCACAATTCTTGCACGGTGCCACAATAGCCGACAAGGTGATAGGCAAGGCGGCTGCTGGCATGGCGGCCTATGGCGGAGTGAAGGAAATATATGCCAACGTGATGAGTCGCAAAGCTTTGCCCATTCTTGACAACAACAACATCAAATACAGCTATCACAAGCTGGTCGACAATATCATTATGCCCCAAGGCGACAACCGTTGCCCTCTCGAAAACATTGTGGCACCGGCCCACACTGCAACACAGGTGGTGCAATTGCTCAATGAGCACTTCGCCCACATGAAAGCCACTCAAAATCAACAATAAAAGCCTCATGCTCATCTCTATAGTCATACCCGTGTATAACCGCGCGCACATCGTGCAACGCACCCTCAAATCGGTGGTAGCGCAAACTCATCGCCCCCTGCAAGTGGTGCTGGTGGACAATTGCAGCAACGACGACACTCTCAGCGTTTTGCAGGATTTCAAAGCAAAGCACAACAACCCCGATTTTGAAGTGATTGTGGCTCAAGAAACTCATCACACTGCTGCAGCGGCACGCAACAAGGGTTTTTCTCTTGCAACTGCCCGGTGGGTGATGTTTTTTGACAGCGACGACGAGATGCACCCCACCCTCGCCCAAAAATATGCCCACACCATTGAGCAAAATCAAGAAAACATTGACATGGTGCTCACTCGTGGCGAGATAGTTGCTCTCGACGGCACTCGGCGCAACAGACCCTATTTTGAAAACGACCTGATTGCCAATCACATTTTGCACTGCATTTTCTCGACAGCTCACTATATCGTGAGGCGAAGTGCATTTGAAGCAACAGGAGGGTGGAACAAGACTATCAGGGGGTGGGACGATTGGGAAGTGTCGATGCGCTTGATGCTGCAACAGCCACGAGTGGCCTTTATTGATGAAACGCTCATGACAATCTATGACAGTGGAGCCGACTCTATCACGGGCACCGAGTTTAGCTCACGACATGGCGAATGGGAACATGTGATTGACCTGATGACCCAAAATGTGCAAAACAGCCACATCGACAACAAGAGTCGCTATCTCGACTTGCTCGACTTTAGGCGCATCATGCTGGCAGCCCACTATGCCCGTGAAGGAAATGAGACTTTGGGGAAGGAGCTATACCACAATGCCCTGCAAAGGTTGAATCACAACCGGCTGGCTAAGCTTTTCATGCCCCTGTTCTATCACTGGGCAAAGAAAGGCCGACGAGGCATGTCGCGCATAGCCCGCCTCATGATTAGATAAAAAAAAGCACGTTTAATGGCTGTTGCATGAGAGCCTAAACATCTTGTAGATGCCCACGGCAATGTGCTTCAATCCAAAGAACAGTGGCACTCTAAATTGCCGGTTCAACCGCCAAGCCAAGAGCGGAGCACGCAGTAGCATGGTGGGGCGATAAAGCCTATAGATGAGTGCACCATTGGCCCTCAAAACGGCAGGGGAAGCAATGCGAGAAGTGCAAGTAGTGGGCCCCGGGTGCTCAACAATCACTTGAGGAAAATAATGGCACTGCAACCCCAATCGCATAGCATCATCGACAAAAAGGTTTTCTTCGCCAGCTCCAAAGAGGTCGGCTCCCAATCCAAAATGCTCATTAAATTGCAACTTCCCCACAATCGAAGTGCGCCTAAAAGCTATTTCAAACGAAATGGGCGAGTAATTTTTCACCTTCTTGCACAAGTCAAAACTGAAGTCGGGATAAAAACGAGGCTCAAAATCGTTTTTGGCCTTGAAAGTAGCTAAGTCGAGCGTAGAATCGGTTTCAAACACCTCTACCACATGAGCCAAGCCCTGTGGCGTGTAGCGACAATCATCGTCGCAAATGAGGCAAATATCGCCCGAGGCATACTTCAAGCAATTGTTGCGATTGCGACTCAAGCCTAAACCTGCCAAAGGCTCAACCTGCACATCGGGGCGTAACAATGAATGGGGCAACTCACATGGGCTATAATCGCTCGATTGCTGCCACGACACAAGATAGCTCACATCCTCAAGGGGAGGTAGCAACAAGTGTGGAATATCGTGAATTCCATCATTGAAAGTGCAAATGAGCAGTTGCAGGGTCATCGTTTAGTCGCTTAATTGATTTGATTTAGACTTTTCAAAGTTACGGCATTTGCCTCACAACAAGAAATTCTATCATGAAAATTTCAACCCTGCCTTATTGCAACCTAATGACCAATTGGGGGGTTAATAGGGCTTAAAGGGAAGCACACCCTCGTGCCAATGTGGAAGAGAGTCGTCGGTCTCACTATCAACCTCTCCTCGCGACACACTCAAGCCCAGTAGCCTGATGGGGTGTCCTTCAATCTCTACCCTGCTCAACAATTCCTTGGCCAAGGGCAAAATTTCGGCCTTGTCGTGCAACACCTTGCTTTGGGTGATGCTGCGTGTGACTTGCGTGAAATCGGAGAATTTGACCTTGAGCGTGAGCGTGCGTCCGGCAAAATTGTGGCGAGCAATGCGCTGCACCAACTCACCCACCACATGATAAAGATTGATAATGGCGACAGTGCGTTGGTTTAAATCGGTTAAAAACGTTTCTTCACAACTCACCGATTTGCGCACCCAGCTGGTGACCACCGGTCGCTCATCGATGCCACGGGCATAATCGTGATAAACTTTGCCCATTTTGCCAAATTCAAGCCTGAGCAACGACAAGGGCAACTTGCGCAAGTCGCCACAAGTGTAGACTTGCATGTCGTGCATGTGATTTTTGGTTTTAGGTCCCACTCCCCATAACCTTTCAACAGGCAACGAGGCGAGAAAATCGAGAGCCTTGCCGGGGTGCACCACAGTCATGCCATTGGGCTTGCGGTAGTCGCTGGCAATTTTGGCAAGCAACTTGTTGTAGCTCACTCCTGCCGATGCCGTGAGATGCAACTGCCTCCAAATGTCGCGTCTGATGGCCGAAGCCACCTCCATGCCCAATGCCAAGCCATGCTTGTTGCGGGTGACATCAAGAAAAGCCTCATCGAGCGAAATGGGCTCGATGAGACTGGTATAGGAACTAAAAATTTCGTGAACCTGTGCCGAAACCTCCTTGTAGCGTGCAAAACGAGGAGGCACAATCACCAAGTGAGGGCACAACCGCTTGGCCATGGCCATGGGTTGAGCCGAGCGCACTCCATAGGGCCTTGCCTCATAGCTTGCCGTGCACACCACACTGCGAGGCAGGTCGTGACCAATGGCAATGGGCTTTCCACGCAACTGGGGATTATCGAGTTGCTCCACCGACGCATAAAAAGCGTCCATGTCGATGTGCACGATTTTGCGCTCCTCGGCCACTGTTTTATTTCTCTACTTGGGCATTAGCCTCTCTTGCCATTTTAAACAGTTCAAGAGGCAGGTGGCAATATCCTGTGGGATTTTTGTCGAGATAGTCTTGATGATAATCCTCGGCCTCATAGAAATTTTGGAGAGGTTGCACCTCCACCACCACATGGTTGTAGAGGAGTGACAATTTTTTCATTTCGGCCTGAATGATTGGCTCATCGGCAGCGCTGGTGTAGTAGATACCCGTGCGATATTGCGTGCCCTCGTCGCCACCCTGCTTATTGAGCGAGGTGGGGTCGATAGTCTTGAAATAGAGTTGCAACAACAGCGAGAGCGACACAACTGCAGGGGCGTAGCACACCTCTACCGTCTCGGCAAAGCCAGTGGTGTGGGAGCACACTTGCTCATAGGTGGGGTTGAGAGTGTCGCCATTGGCATAGCCCACTCTTGTGCTCACCACTCCCCTCACCTGCTTGAAAAAATGCTCGGTGCCCCAAAAACAACCGCCAGCCAAATAAATGCGGGCTATATTATTGCTCATCGGGAAACTTATTTCTTGCCAAAAGAGTTTTTCAAAAAGTCGACTGCCGTGTCAATAGCACCACTCACCTTGTCGTCGAGCGAGTCGGGGGTGATTTTCTTGATGGTTTCGGACGCTTGCTTCTTGAGTTCGGTTGTGTCGCCACTCAACAAATCGCCAGCCTTGTCTTGAATGAAATCTTTGGCTTGGTCAAAAAGACCTTCTTTCTTGTCTGCCATGATGTGTGAATGAATAGTTATGTTGTTTTACCTACTCCCTTTTTTACCTGTTGATTGAGCGTTTCGGTTTCCTCTTTTGTTTTTTTTTAAAAGAACTACCTTTATGCAAATATAAGAGATAAATCGACATAACGCAAAAAAAAACAGCCTCCATCAAATGGAGGTTGCCTGCATATATTGTGTTGACTTAAACAAAAGTTATTAAAAACTATAACCCACTTTAACGGTAATGCCACTGCTTTTCACATTAAATTTGCCCAGTGGACCAGCATTCACTCCAAGAGACTGGGTGGCATAGCCCACCCCAACAGTGAAATCGCTAAATTCAACACCAGCAGTTCCACTAAAGTAGAAGCCTCCATCAATCACGTCTTCAAGGCTCACGCCATAGCCCGGCTTAAAATCGAGATAGGGTTGAATTGAAGATGACGAAATGGGGAGATTTACTCTCACATTGGCAAAAAGAGGAAGAGTCCAACGCTCGGCAGTGGTGTAGTAGTTCACGCCTAAGCCTGCACCAACATAGAGAATGTTGTTGAGTTGAGCACCTGCATCGCCCAACAGCTCAATACGCTCACCATCTTTACTGCCAAAGGTAAATCCCATTTCGGTGTGTCCTGCCAGCGACTGTGCGGTTGTTGATAGGCTCATCATGGTGGCAATAGCCAATAAAACAAGGTTCTTTTTCATATAAAAGTTTTTAAATCAGTGAATAAAAAAATTGAACTACACAAAGATAATACGTTTTCAATCATTCACAACCATGTGTTATAACCAAACAAGCGAGAGAGAGCCTCATTTCTGCCCTCTCTCGCATTCAATGAGTTAAGGTTTTTTATAGCATCACCTTCTGCACACTTGACGTGCCATCGTGAAGAACGACTTTAACCACAATCACCATGGGGCTTAAACCCAAATCGGTCATTAGGAAAGGGAAGTCTCGTGGTCAGACCTATAATATCTTGATTTCAAGATATTTAAATCTTCAATTTTCTAATGGCGGTCATTAGAAATTCACTGTTGCAATAGTCTAATTTCCAATTCCTTACAAGGTCAACCACGAAATATTTAATTCTAACGACCGATTCGGGTTTAAGAACAAACCTTCACCTCTGTCCCATGGTTCATACTGGCCTAATAGTGGCGAGTAGTTGCTAATTAGGGTGACACGTAAAAAGGTGGGTAAAATAGCAAGCTCGACCCCCTTATACGAGAAATAATTTGATTTTTGCATTCTTGCCGAGAAGTATTGGATGATTTATATTTCATGGGTGACACGATGACGAAGTCAGGAACAGGAAAAGGCAAGGCTGGTGATAGCCGAGGCAGAACGGGTAAAGAAAGACCTTGCCCACATCAAGGCAGAGGCAAAGACCGAGGAACTAAAGAACTCAGCCGCGAAGACTGCTACGAGTGTACTAAACGGAGTGAATTCTCTTCTTAGTGATAATAAGGTGAGCAGACTGGAGAAAGAAAACGCCCAATTGCATAGGGAGATTGAAGATTTGAATGACCAGATTGAGGGACTGCACACCGACATGCAGAAGTTGAAGGACAACCGTGCAAGGGAACTCAACCGAGCCAATGAACAACATCAGCAGGAGGTGAGCAACTTGAAACGTCTCTTAGACAAGGCTTATAGATGGTTTCCAAGTTTAAAGCGGTTCCTTGACATGGAGCGTGAATGTCTGGCATATGGCTTCAACACAGAACAGACCGACAAACTGCTACACGGGCAGTCTATCAATTATAGTGGGTGGCTTCACTCCAATGAGTACAGGCGAAATTTCCCTGCCGATAATGTTATAGCACAAGTGATAAGGGACGAGAAGCGAAATTTGTTCCTACATATCAACGACACGCCTATAGCCCAATTGTTCAAGGAGCAATTCGGGATTGGACAAGAACAACGAAGAGGTTTCAGAGTATAAGATAGCAACTCCTCCTCTGCTTCTGATTGAAACAAAGGAGGAGTTGATTCTATTCGCCATTCTTGACAGCTACAGGACTGATAAAAATAAATACCAGCAGTCCGTCTTTCCTTACAAAGTTAGTTAGTTGCTCAAGTGCTTTTACATAGCCGACCGAATTCTCACGGATATTCTCTATGATTTCCATATCACTTGTGCTTTCAGACTTCTTCGATGTCCGAATAATCATATCCTGTGTGATGTTGGAGCCGTTGAAAAAGCGAGAGGCCTGCGCCATTGCTTTGACGGATGCTACACGGTTCAGTACTCCCTCGGTCTTGTATATCCCTTTGTCGAGTGCCAGCACCGAAATGAGGTAAGAATTATCGTAATCATTTACAACACGGACACCTTCAAACGGAGCATTATTGTACATACGGATTAAAAAGTTAGTAAATGATATGCGGTCGCTGTTGTAACTTTGGGCTTGTACCCCAAAAGCTACCATAAGGTAGAGGAAAACTAAAGAAACTTTCATGTCAATTTTGCTTCTATAAGGATTGCTAATGATGGAGATTGAACACGATTTACATATTTTTTCAGCGTTTTAGTATTTATCCGCTCCAATTCATAGTAGGCAGAATATAATTTGTCTACATCTATGGTAAAATACAAGCCAGTACTCTCACGAATGCCTGTGCAAACTCTCCCATTTGTTTGAATGGATACATATTTCGCTCCATTTACACTTGTAGCAGAGTGAACACATCGTAGTCTTTTGAGAAACTCGTCTTTGCTAATTTTATTCATTATTACGAGTAATTGTAAATTTGGAAATCTTCATTAAATCATCTTGCGGCACCATTAGAGTCAACTCAATGTGGTGCAAGTTTTTCCCTAACTTATGAACTGGATAGCCTGCTATGAATGCCTTGTCAGTTATCTGATAGGCTGCAACATCTTCACAAAAAGAGAAGAAGCAGAAATTTTCAATATCCTCCACCGACTGAATATAATTCAAAAGACGGTCTTTGGCAACATAGTCTGGTGTATAATCGGTCATACCTGCATTCGCATCATCTGTTAGAAAACTCTCAAAGGCAGGAATGTCCTGGTTAAATATCCTTTTGTCATTTATCGCATCACCATATCTACCTATGTTTCTTTCTCCAAATCCCGAGGAAGAAAACACTTCGCCATACGAAGAAATTAATTGTATCCGTGATGTTTCAGTATTCGTATCTATGCGTATATTCAGAATTGCTTTAGGATAGGTAAAGTTAAAAAACTCGCTTAGGAGTTTCAATGAGCCTTCCGACCGGAACGTGTATTCCTCTGTCCGAGTATATTTATTCAAGCGATAACCACGGCCAACTTTAGTTGATGATATGGGATAAAAACCAATCCCATATACATCTTTCCCTAACTCTTGATACTCTTTGATTTTCTTTTTGTTAAGGGCGATTCTTTCCAATGTGTTATAAAAGAGTTCTTTGGCTTTAATGGCATTTTCATTTGCGATAACATCTATAACTGCTGTCATTTCTCCATTTGCTTTTGGATTTGCGACATTGATTTTATAGTCTAATCCTGTCATGTACAATTTCTCCATTGCCTTGAGCATATTTGCTACTATTTTCTCTTCATTTCTCTTGTTCAGCTCTTCCATCTTGAGATTCATTGCAAAAGCGGCTCCTGCAAACTCAACCTCTGCACCTTTACTCTTGGCATAACTGACGAGTTGGGGGATGCTAACCGTTGCCTGAAGCGTGGTGAACATCTTACCGTCAGGCAACATTTCGCTTGAGAGTTCCTTGAAACTTTTTACGTTTCCAAACGAAAGAGTAATGATTTCATCCTTTATAAGTTCATCGTTTAGGAGTTCTGTATTAGATGAAACAAATGTTCCATAAGCCTGTTCAATAGCACTGCGAAGGGCAACTTTTGTAGCCTCATCCTTAGTTGTGCCATCAGCAGAAACGATAAGTGTGATTTCTTCACCGTCCTGTGCATATACCTGAACTACGCTTAATGCCAATAAGACAAATAAAAATAGTTTTGCTCTCATTTTATATGATTTTAAAGTTAATACCACCAACTACGAACTATTGTCCTATAGATTGTTGTTGGACGATTCTTTGCATACGCAACAGCAACGGTCTTATATGCATCAACAATACTTTGCTTATATTTTTCGTTGTTTTCGTATTGCTTCATCCTTAAGTCCCAATCCCGCTTAGCATCAGCCTGTAATTTCTGTTCAATAGACGAACGCAAGGCTAATACTTCTGCATAGTTGCTGCATCGTGGATTGATTTGGCTAATAATATCTGCGACTTCATTGGCGCTCTGCACGTTTTGATTGGAGGTAGCCCATACCGTTCTTGCCTTTTCCAACAGAATGGTAGATTCTGCATCTATCTTCTGCTGATAGACTACTCCTGCTTGCCGTTGACATTGAGTAAAACAATCTCTGCAGACATCAGGAACAGAGATCAGTAGAAAAATTGCTTCGTCGAATGCCTGAGTGGCAACCAACCCTTGGACTTTTCGGATGATGATAGGGCATTGGTTCGTGTAATACTCTATTATTTTCTCCTTTGCCTCATTGAGCATCTGCTGAATTCTCGGATTCTCGCTATTGATGCTGCGGAAGGCATTGATGAATGTCTTGTTACCGTTCGTGCCGATGCCAGCTGCTTGTATTGTAACAGAGGCATATATTTTATTTTCTACAACGTCCCCTACCATCAGTGTTATGTCCATCTTCTCTGATATACGGGCTGGAGTTGTTGGAGTGACTTCCTTCTGTGTGACATCAACTATTGCCGTCAGCACAAACCGCTCAGCATAGCCGTTATCCACATAGCCGTTAGCAGTCAGTACACTTTGCAACTTGGTTTCTAAACTCCGTGCAGCTTCTTCTGGTATCTTTTCGTCAACAACTTGGGCGTTTATACTGATATTCTGTGCATGGCAGACAGAGACCATCACAATACCTATTAAATATAATACTATCCGTTTCATACCTATTTCTCTCCTAAAATTATAATGGCTTCGCCAAGCCCACGAATGATTACTTTCGATGTGATGTTATAAGGTTCTTGTTGCAGAAACTTCCGTAGACTTGTTGCAAATGCTCGTGCATCCATAGCCTTCCCTTTTTCATCTTGTAATGGAATTCGAACCTGCTCAAACTGGGCAAAAGACTCTGTCCCGTCGCTTAGATTATAAGCACTATTGACGCAATTCTTCTGTAACCATGATTGAATACAGTCTGTCAGTTCCTCGCCATTGAATTCTGTTTCAAGATTATTGTCCCAACTATCCCAACAACGTATAGTCAACGATATCTCACGTCCGTTCTTTTGCTGGTCTGCGAACCACTCGTCCATTTGCTTGTCGAAAAGCTTGATATGTTCCTGTACAGCCTTCTCCAACAAGACAGGTGCGGCATCTTTTGATTCTTTAGTCGTACCTGTCGAGGTGGCGATACGCTTGTTGGTATAGGCATCAAAAGCTTCAAGTGTAAATGTTGCAGAGCGACCAGATTCCTCTCGATTCAAATTCCACCAAATCTGAATTACAATGTCTGACTTGATGCGTCGTTTCAGAATGTCAAGTGGGCTCTCTAAAATATTTGCTCTACTGGTTTTGCTCGTAGTAACATTGTCCTCGGCTTGTTTCACACTGAGACTTTTGATTTCCTGTTCAGCATCCTTTAGGCTATACCCTAATGAGGTCAATACCCCGCCAATCTTACTGATAACTTGTCCCAATTCTATGTCCTCTTGGAATGCCTGCTGATAATTGGGTACTTTTACGTCTGTACCCTGATTGTCGTAAGTAGTTATAAAATAGCGCTGCGTACACCAGTTGTCGCTTGGCAATATCATGATTGTCGGCTTCTTAGTCTGACTCACAACAGAAAGTGCCAAGGCAAACTCGCAAATAAATAACAAAACCAATCTCTTCATTGCTCAATCCTTTTTTGTTTTATGTTAATACTTCTCGTTAGTGGCGAAATCTGCATTAACGTCCCTGTACAAGAAATGGCGCAGACCACCATTCCCACACCAGGCCTACCACAGCCTCTATAAATCAATGGAGAGCCTACGCCGTTAGGGCGTTTCTCCTTTGACTTATAGGTTCGCTCGTCTATCTTGTCCGAGGTGGTAGTTCGTTGTAGGAAAGTTGAGCAAATAAAATATCGTGCTCCTATGAACACGGTGCAAATATAATCATTTTTTTTCCAGATTTAACACATAGCGGAGCCATGGCGGATTCCAGAAGCAAGTGCAAAGTTATGTATAATATTTTTTGATGAAGTCTT